>JBARBA010000510.1:0-8338 GCA_049792555.1 Anaerolineales bacterium | reverse complement strand
TTCGCTTATAGTTGTTAAAGTTCTGGTAAACTTTACATCGGAACTGCTGAAATTGGTTGTCCATAACTCCCAATTTTCATGCAGTTCCACCCTTTTTGGCAACCCTTGAACTTGTCAAAAGTCCAATGATTTACTCGCGATCAAGCTTGCCTGGGCGTTGGCCGTTGCGGAAAGCGCAGCGTTGCTCCAGTAGAGTTTGGCAAGCTCGATGCTGTCCACGCCAAATACGAAGACGACCACCAGTGAAAGGATCAGCGCAATGCGCTGCGCCTTCGCCTTGAATTCCTGGGAGGCCTGATCCATCAGCCCCGTAAACCAGGTTTCCATCTTCGCGCGCAGCGCATCAACGTCATCGAATTTATCGCCTGCAAATTTCAGGAGTTCTGTTCTAGCCTTGAACTCTTGGGGCCCGTCGATGCCCGGCAACTTCTCTGGCAAAAGGCTGATTATTTGTTTAACCCTTTCGTTTCCATTTTCGATGGTGCCTGCCATATCAAAAAGCGCATCCACCAGGTTTTTGGGTGGAATGCGCTCAACGTAATTGATGATCTCTGTTTCGCCTTTAATAAAACCGACGGGAAGGCCAAACTCAGGAAGCAGAGGTAATTTTATAGACTTTCTTGCATAGCGCACCGGCTTCAAGGAACTCAGTTGCGGCATTTGCTTGAGTTGTTCAAGCAATACGCTTTTCCCACCTTCGGCCACCCCCAGCAGGTTCTTTTTCAAGAAACCTTCAAGGCTTTTGCCTTTCGTGTCAAAAGCATCCACGATGGATTTGGTAATGGCCGACACGATCAGGGCCAACGTATAATAAACTACCGCTAAAGCCAAAATTACACTTAAAACTTGGGAAAGAGAGATAGGCATGTGTCCTCCTTATGGACATTCTTCCAACAAAGTTTGATGGTGCAATATGCTTATGAACATTATACAGAATTCGGACATGGAAGGCAACAATGAGTTTTTGGCCCGCATGACCGGCAGGCGCGCCCCCGTTCAGGCCGTTCGTTTCCCGGGGTTTAGCCCTTTACCCTTACATCCCCGTTCAGCGGACGGGGCAGCAGCGCATCGCGGATATTCGCCAGCGTTTTCCCTCAATTTCTTATCGAACACAGGTTGATCCCCCAGCCGTTCCAGGCGTTGGAGGGTGGTCAGTTTGAAGTCGGTTTCGGCACCATGATGGGACATATTGATGCCGCCTGTGTAAAAAAACGCCGCAAGGCGCGGCGTTTGATCGATCTCAACCCAATTGAAAGAGTTCTGCCAGAAAGTTGGAAACAGTTTCCACATCCTTGAGTTTCAGAGATTCGCCTTCCAACCATTGATCCTGACGAATTGTATTCTGAATAGCCATACCGGGATTCAAAATACTGGATATGCTGCTGACATGCGCTTTGTTTTTTCCAGATGGCTTGCTGAACTTTTTGAATTCACCAACGTCCGATAATTTCTCAACCGTATTAACATAATCAAATGATGTTGTACAAAGGCTGGCATAATTAACCTGGGCAGTTTGGAGCAAAATATCTTCCAATGTGCCGGAACGTTGATTGTCTGGAAGGACATAAATCCCAAAGGCTGGCTCGGCTTTTGTGATTTCGCCCGGTTTGGATGGAAATATGAAAACGAAGCCCAGCTTTTTGAGTTCGTTAATCAGTTCGTCAAAACGTTTTTGGGGTAACTGTTTTGTTGTATCGTCAGCATCCAACATCATGCCATAACTGGTTATTTGGGCGGTGTCGTCTAAAATCCACGGCTTGTCAACCAGTGCTTTTGCCAGTTCGTCTATACCGCCCGCAGGATAAATTGCGATGGAATGGGTATCATTTTGGCAAAATTCTGGAATGGAAGCTCGCTTTTGAATGGAATCCTGGTCGCGTTCTTTTGGATTAAGCAATGGATGCCAATACGAATCTAATCCACTTCTCTGCTCAATCTGTTTCAGCCCAAATCGTTTTTTGAACAGGCGAACAAGAAAAGCAACATCGTGTTTACCTTCGACCACCATGAAGCCGTAATTTCGCATGGATTACCTCACATCCAATCCGTGTTCATCACGCAAACGACCGAGCATTTCTCCACTAAAACGTTTGGTCTGTATGCCTGCCTGCCCCAGCCGATAAGCCACCAAACCATCATAAGGCGCAGAATGCGCACCCAGCAACGCATCCACCGCTTCCAGGCTGTGCGTGGTGACAAAGAGTTGGGTATCGTTCTGCTTGCAGACTTTGACCAGCCAGGAATAGAGTTCTTGCAAGGCTGAAACGTGAATGGCCGTCTCGATTTCGTCTACCAGCAACAGGCCGCCTTTGACTTTCGGAAGCGTCATGGCAAAAGTCAGGGCGCGGCGCATTCCATCGCCAAAGGCGCTGACCGGCGCGGTGGTGCTGAAATCTGCATGGTCAATTTCAAGGGTGGAGCGCATTCCCTGTGGGGTCAAGATGACAATATCGCGCACGCCTTTATCAAACATGCGCAAGGCTTCCAAAACATCTGCTTTGTTTTTGGTCTTGATCAGGTCTGAAATTCCGCTTAATTGCTCGGTGCGGTGTGTGACGGGCGTAATTGTGACAACGGGCAGGGCTGGTTTATTTGCCTTTGGGTAAGGCTTATTCTGTGTATCCCATATTTCAAAGCTCTGCACAACGGTGTGTGAACTTTGCATGGTTTCGATGCGCACGGTTAGCTTTGCGCCATGTTCCTGCTCACCTTCGTCTACATCATCCAAACTTTCATGGTTTTTGCTTTGAGGGATGCGAAACACATCTTCAAACTCGGCATGGACTTCTTCAACTGCAAATTTACCCTTCCCGCTAACAAATGTTTGACCGTGATAGACCTCGTCTTCTGATGTTTTGTTTTGCGGGAAAAGCCATTTCAACGTTTCCACGGTTGAACGACGCGATGCATTAACTTCACGCCGCCAGGCAGTGCTTATCCACTCATAAATATCCAATGGGCGCGCATAGGTCGCCAACGCCTCCAAAACAGACGTTTTGCCAGAGTTATTCGCGCCGACCAAAATATTCACACTGCCCAAATCGGATAATGTCAAGTTCTTGATGCCCCGAAGTTGATGAATGGTAATTTCATGAAGTGGTTGGGTCATGGCGCGCTCCTGTTCGAGATGTGCCTATTATACGAGATACGATGCTCATGCGCTTGTCCGGCTTGCCCCGCGTTCTTCAGCGGGGTTCGCCGAAGGCCACATCGTACCCTTTGGGTATCCGTTATTCACCCGCACCTCCCCCGAAAGCAGCTTCGGCAGCAGCGCATCGCGGATGGCGGCAAGCGTGCGAGACTCAGATATATTAGCGTGAATTCTTCCAATCATTGGTGTTATTGTTCGGGTAAATGCTTCTGACAATTTCTCGCCTGGAATCGCAATAGGAAATCGCGCCATTGTTTCCCAATTTGTGCGAGGCATTTTTGTTCCTTCTGATGCGGCGTCAACAAAGTTTACAAAATCAACACTTGAAACATGACCGAGCAATAAGCCGAAATATTCAGGCGATTTTGGCGAAACGACCAGTACATCTGTTGAGCAAACACCATCAACCGAAGCGACACCGACTTTGTGAAAATAGGGGCGCAATTTTCCGAACAAGATTTCGCCCTTTTTGAATTCGAATTTATTGCTTGTTACATCTCCCGCCCATCCCCATTCACTCAAGGCTATATCTTTTCGGGGCATATGTTCGAGACCAATATATGGCATATCAGGCGCTATATTTTTAGGACTGATACCGCGGCGAATGTTTTCTGCAATATCTCCAAAAGTTCCTTGTGCCCATCCTTTTGGGATTACTGGAAAATCTTCACTTGCCGTCTCTTCAAACTCCGCCGGGAACAGCGCCGCCGTCTCCGCCCTCATCCCAAACGGGAGGCGTCCCTCCGCCTTCGCCGCGACGGGATCGAAATCCACAAACCAGGCTTTGAAAAGCGCGCGCGCCATTTCTTCGAGCGTGCGGTTCATGCGGCGGTTGAGTTCGATCTTGTCGTCCAATGCGCCGAGGATGCGGGCGATGGCGCGTTGTTCATCAATGGGGGGTAATGGCAAGGAGATTTTCCGAAGCTCTTTTTGCTTGATTCCAATGACAGTTGTTCCGGTTCCTCGTGCCTGAATTTGATTTTGAACAAATTCCGACATCAACAAAAACTTGAGGAAAGTATTGTCAAGCAGTCCATCTTTTCCACGTAACGTAATTAGCCGTTGCCCTACAGATAATTTGCGTCCGTCGAGTTGGCCTACCTCACCAAGCGGTGCTTCAGTTGTAACAACGATGTCCCCTGCTTTTGGAATCCCTCGTTGCATTCGATCATCATAATCTTCAACAGGAATAAACTCATTCGGCTCCAGTATGCGCCCGCCTTTAACTATTTTTGCCGTAATGAGTGGAATGCCAAAAGATGACTTGCGTGGAGTTTTCCCACGATAATCAATAATCGCTTCCATGCAATTTTCTAATGGTAATAATTTCCATGAATTAGGAAAATTATTGTCCATAACCGAAAACCTTTATGAAAAATGTCTGCCCACTCGCCAAAACACACCTCCCCGCAAACAAGCGCGGCTTAAAACCGTCCGGTTTTTTTCTTAATTCCATTCCACCGGTCTTTCAAGAACATAACCGCTGACTGTTGTCACGAGGTTAGGAAATTGGCTCTTGGCAAGTATGCCACGCCCCAAAGTCAGGTGAGCCGAAGCTGCTTTCACTAATTCTTTTGATCCCCGGTTGGGTGGGAAAACCACCACTACCCGTTTTGTGGGAAAAAATAGGCGCACTTTTTCGATTGATGTAGTCAAGTCACTATCTGCTGAAACCAACAAAGCGGTATCGTAATTATTTTGGTAAGCATCCCCAAGCAATTCCACTGCAATATTGACATCCGTCATTTTTTCGCTGGGGATAATTTCGATATAGCCACAGCGCGGGCAGGTATGCGGATTGTGTTGATATTTTCCATAAGCAATCGACAGGTTGGGCAGTGTGGCAAGCGCATCCAGATAGGTTGTTTGACGCTGGCGTTTTCCGGCTGGCTGCGCCACCCGCGAAGTGAAATACTTGACTGAGACGAGTTTTTGATTTGGCTTGAGCAAGTTCTGCGCCATAAGCGACAAATTCAACCAGTAATAACGTTGCCATCCGCTTGACTTCAAACCAAAATACAGGTTAAAACCATCAATGTATGTAATAATGCGTTCCATATTGGGTCAGCCATCTCCAAAATGTCAATTTTGTCAGCTTGTTGACACAGCAAGTCACTTATGCTATTATCAAATTAGTAACAGCCCTAGAGATAGCATCTCTAGCCCGACGTCCCTCCTCTTTGAGAAGGGACGTTTCTTTGTTTGGGGCATACTTTGTTTTGGCCGCCCGTTTAAGCGCCGTGCCGTTGGTCAGTTTCTTCCTGGCGGGTGCGGGTAATATAGGCTTGCGCGTCTTCGCCCAGGGCCGGGTAAGGCAGCGCGCCGCTCAAATCGCGCCACTTAAGAGACTTCCCTTTTTTTACCGGAATCTCCCGGCGCACTTCCTCAATCAGGCGCGAGGCAATCTGTAAGCGTTCTGCGGCGCTCAAACGCGCCGCCTGTTTGAGAATTGCTTCCATGGATTGAATGGTCATGGCTCTCTCCTTCCGCTTGTCAGGCATCCTGTTCCAGCGTTTTCAGGGCCTGCCGAATTTCTTGCTGCAAACGCTCACTTTCGCTAAACTGCGCTTCCAGCACATCTTTCAGCATTTTCATTTTATCATCAAAGGGCTGGTCATCTTCGTCCAGGTCGCTTGCGCCCACGTAGCGCCCCGGTGTCAGCGTGAAATTGTGTTCGCGCACTTCACTCAAAGACGCCGCCCGGCAAAAACCGGGCAGCGCTTCCGGCGTCCCCATGCGCTTGAACTGCCGGTAAACCGCCGCCACCTGCTCCAGGTCGGTGTCTGAAAGCTGCTTCTGCTTGCGCGAACCGGGCATCAGCGCCCCCAGCTTGCGCGCGTCGATGAACAAAATCTCGTCGGCGCGCTTGCGGAAACCCTTCCCGCCGTCCCGGTTCTTCGAAAGAAACCACAGCGTGCAGGGGATTTGCGTGTTGGCAAACAACTGTCCGCTCAGTTGCACAATGCAGTCCACGTAGCCGCCTTCCACCAGCGCCTTGCGCACTTCGAGTCGCGCCGTCTCGCTGTTCGAGAGTTCGCCGGTGGCCATGACGAACCCGGCCGCGCCGCCTTCGGCCAGGTGATGCAGGAAGTGCAGCATCCACATCGTATTGGCGTTGCGCGCCGAGAGCGGCATCTTCCCGCTTTACTCCCATCTCCCTGTGGGAGAGGGGCCGGGGGTGAGGGGAAGTTTTAGGCGTGGGTCGTTGTTGGGAATATTGCTTGCGCCCCAGCCGTTCTCGCCCTTCGAACCGTCATTGAAAGGCGGGTTGGCTAGGATGTAATCGGCGCGCAGGGCTTCGTGCCGGTCGTCGGTGTATGAATTGCCGAGCTTGATATTGCCGTTGATGCCGTGAATGAACAGGTTCATGCGCGCCAGGCGATAAGTAAAGTCCTTGCTCTCCTGCCCGAAGAAGGCCAGTTCCCCGCTGTGGTGCGTGAACAGGTCCGACTGCACGAACATGCCGCCCGACCCGCAGCATGGATCGAAGATGCGCCCGCTTTGGGGTTCGAGCATGGCCACCAGCAAACGCACAATCGACGACGGCGTGAAATATTCCCCGCCGCGCTTGCCTTCGGACGAGGCAAACTCACCGATGAAATACTCATACACGCGCCCGATCAAATCCTCGCCGCCGTAATCGCGCTCGAAGATGTCCTTCGAAAACAGGTTGATCAAACCGGTCACATTCTCGCGCTCCAAATTCGAACCGGCGTAAATGCGCGGTAGCAGCCCGTTCAATTGATCGGGGTAAGTCTTCTCCAACAGTTCCAGGATGTTATCCAGGCGCAGCTTGATATCGTCGGCGTTGGCCTGCCTGCGGATGTTGCTCCAGCGCGCCTCTTCGGGCACCACGAACGCCCCCACCCGGCGGTACTCGTCCGGGTCGCTGGCGACCATCTCCAACTGGTAATAGTCGCTTTTTGGCTCGGCGATCATCTTCTCCAGTTCCTTGCGCCGTTTTTCATAGCGCAGCGAGAGAAAGCGCAGGAAGATCAGCGGCAGCACGTAACGCTTGTAATCCGACGGCTCGATCGAACCGCGCAAATTGACCGCCGCCTGGAAGAGTTCCTTCATCAGTTCGGGGATGCTGCCGCTGTTCTTGTTTTCGGTGATGTATTTGGCCTGCTTGGTCGTTCGCGCCATGAATGCTGTCCCTGTCCATATTGAATATCGTTCGAGATGGCTCTCCCGCCGCCCTGCCTGCTTCAAGTATACCCGACCTGTTCATTCCCCGCATATGGCAATTCTCCCAACTCCAAACCCCGCCAGCCACCCCGCGCGGCACGCCTGCCGTTTGACATTCCCCGTTGGCGCAGGCCTTCCCCTGTCCAGGCAACTGTACAGCGCACGGCGAATCGTCAAAAACTCGCAAGGCGCTCCGCTGCACCCCGCCTGTCCTGCAAGCGCGCCTCCCGGCCCGCCCCAAAACTTGACAAACATTCGGTTTGGAATATAATCCATATTAAACAAGAAACAACGAAAAATGTCCATCTTTGAAAGCAGAGCAGCCGGTACAAGTCGCGTTGCAGCAGATACAAATCGTATTGCAGCCAGTACAAATCGTATTGCAGTCAGTACAAGTCGCATTGTAGATGGTACAAATCGCATTGAAGCCAGTACGAGTCGCATTGCAGCCAGTACAAATCGCATTGCAGCCAGTACAAGTCGCGTTACAGCCGGTACAAGTCGCGTTATAGACGGTACAAGTCGCATTTCAGCCGGTACAAACTGAATTCTTTGGCAATCATTTTCAAAAATGATTCTGGCAAGCGCCCGGGCGCAGCGCGCGCCAGCCACCCTATGGAGAAACTCCATTCAGCGCCCCATGGTAAGGAGAAAAAATGCCTCGAATACAGTCCACCATATCCAAGCAGCTTGAAGCCGCCCAAAAGGTCATCGCCAACACCCAGGCCGATGACGAAATCAAAGCGCTGGTGGCCGCCTACGGCTACAACGACGAGATGCTCAACGAAGGCCAGCAACTCTACGAAGCCGCCCTGGACGCCTACAACGCCCAGGCCAAGGCCGAAGGCGCGCAGTTGCGCACCACCCAGGACTTCACCGCCGCCCAGGCCCAGGCCGTCAAAGCCTACCAGGACCTCGCCAAAGTGGCCCGCGCCGCCATCAACCCCGCCGAACTGACCACGCTCAACCTGGACGGGGCCATGCCCAGGAAAACCGCCG
>JBARBA010000509.1:0-4251 GCA_049792555.1 Anaerolineales bacterium | reverse complement strand
GTCCGGTTGCGGTGGGTTCATCCAAAAGTACTTCCCCCGTTTGGGCCAGGTGTCCGATGGCGGCCAGCCTGTCCATGATCGCGCCTGCCAGTGTATCCCAGGTCTGGATGGCCGGGTCGCCGACCTGCAAGCGGCGGGCAGGCCCGCTGGCGACGACGATCTTGACGCCCAGCGAGATGGTTTCGCCGGCGCTGAGCGGCAGGCTGGCAAAGGCTTGCATCGCAGCCTGCATGGCCCGGGCGGCAGCAATCGCCCGTCGCCCGTCGTCCAAATCGAACCAGCAGGTGACCGCATCGCCGCTGAAACCGACCACGCTGCCGCCGTAAGCCTCCACCGGCGCGATCAGCGCCTCGTAGAAGCGGTTCAGGTGCAGCGTCAGTTCTTCTGCGCCGCGGCGCGCGCCCAGCTTATGGGCCAGGGTCTCGGTTAGCGGGGTGAAGCCCGAAAGGTCGGCGCACAGGGCCGCCCCCTGTGTTTGGCGCGGCAGTTCGCTCCCGGCGGCCATAGCCCGCCTGCGGTCCTGAGGGACATAAGCCAGGAGCGTTTCCAGCGCAGGCATTATTCCTCCGATGGCTGGTGCGTGGAATCGCCTCCCAGGCGGCGGTCGCGCTCCTGTTGCATGCGGGTCAGGTCGTGGATGAAAATTTTCCCGGCGTGATATTCCAGCCAGCCCTGGCGCTGCCAGGTTTGCAGCAAACGGTTGATCCATTCCCGGCTTGCGCCCACCAGCGAGGCCAGGTCTTCCTGGGTCAAGCCCAGTTCCAGCCTGTAACTCTTGCCCGCCACCAGCGTTTCGCCGAGTTGCTGGCTGTACAGCAACAAGATGTGCAGCAAGCGCCCGGCTGCGTCATACTGGGCCACCGTTTCGGCGAAATCGGCCGTCCAGCGCAGCTTTCCAACCAGCACGAGGTTCAAGGCCATCGCCAGGTCGGGCATCGCGCGCAGGCGCTGCACAAAGACGTCGCCGTTCATTTTCCACACGATGCAATCCGTAATGGCCTGGGCGGTGGCCGAGCGCGGCTGCCGGTCGATGGCAACGAATTCGCCGATGAGATCGCCGCTGCCAAAGATGTTGATGGAGGTTTTGCGCCCGCCGGGGCTGAGCTTGTAAATGCGCACCTTTCCCCGGCGCATCAGGTAGAGTTCCGTGCTCAAATCCCCCTGCCAGAAGAGCGTGTCGGCTTTTAGGTATTCAACGGGGGAAAAGTCGGCGAGCAGCGCGCCCAAATCAGGGTCGCCCAGGCTTGCAAACAAGGGCACGCTGCGCAGGAAAGCGATTTTTGCCGTCAGGGTGTCTTCCAGGGAAGCTGTTTTCATGGTTGGCCTCATTTGAGAAGTGCGGACGCTTGAACAATATTGACCAGATTGGGAAAATGTGTCGTAGGACACAGCGTGTTTCACCATTCCATTTTACTATAGGCCCGGGCAAAGTTTCCAAAACAGGCCCTTCGATTTCTCAGGACACAAGAAAGGAGGCGCGCGAAACAAGAAAACGATCAAGATATTCAGCCTCGAAACAAACGTTTATTTAACCCACCAACCTGCCAACAAAGGAGTATCCAATGGCAAATCGAATTAAGGCAATCAACGCCTACATGCCCACCATCCAGTTGGGCAAGCGCATCGTCATGAGCGACATTGTCGCTTACATCGCCCACAGCACCGGCCTGAACGAAGGCACCATCCGCCAGGTATTGGCCGAGCTGCGCGACGCGGTCATCTTCTTCCTGTTGC
Source organism: Anaerolineales bacterium (assembly GCA_049792555.1). Lineage (GTDB taxonomy): Bacteria > Chloroflexota > Anaerolineae > Anaerolineales > Villigracilaceae > UBA5195. Next base: position 2,517 of record JBARBA010000509.1, on the reverse strand, counting down.
ACGGCCAGCCTGTGCAACTGGAGGGACTGGGAACCTACAGCCCCAAGATCGACCTGACCGGCGAAATCGGCATCGGTCACCGCGCCGACGTCAACATCAAATACCGTCTCAACGACACCGGCGCTTTCAAGGCCGATATTGAGAACCGCGAATACATCGGCAAGAGCGGCGACGATCTGGTGGCCCAATGGAACGCCGACCACCCGGACGACAAGGTGGCGTAAGCGCCCGACTCAAGGTGACAGTCACTTATACACCAGGTGACTGTCACCTTTCATTTTTCCTTATTGGAACGCATTGCGTTCCTTGTTGGAACGAGTCGCGTTCCTTATTGGAACGTACTACGCTCCTTGTTGGAACGCACTGCGTTCCTTGTTGGAACGTGACTCGTTCCAATAAGGAAACTTCCTCTTTCACCAAAAACCCTGACCTATGACTGACGCCCTTATGCCAAACAACTTGTTCCATCTTCCCGCCCGCTTTGCGCCGCTCTTCCACGCCAAGCCCCTCAAGTACCTGCGGGCGGTAGCTCTGCTCGCCGCCCTGTCGGGCGTCCTGGTCACACTCAGCCTGCTGGCAACCGACCTGCCCGGCAAGCCTGCGCTGCTCGCCGCGACGGCTTTGCTGGTGGCTGCGGGCCTGCTCTCCCGGCTGGAGATAAGCCTGACCAAACGCGATGCCCGCCGCCTGAAGGCGCAGCACGCCGCCGTGCTGGATAACATCAGTGACGGCGTGCTCACCCTCGACGAACAGGGTAACTTTGTCTCGGCCAACCCGGCCCTGCTCAGGATGATCCCCGAAGACCGGCTCAGGGAAATGAACGACCGCCCGCTCGAAGAAACCATCCAATGGCAGCGCGCGGTCTTCTCGGTGCGCGCCGCGCCTGTAGACGAGGCGGGCAGCGTGGTCATCTTCCATAACGAGACCCGCCGTTACGAAACCGAGCAGGCCAAAGACGCCCTGTTGGCCACCGTCTCGCACGAACTGCGCACCCCGCTGGGCGTGATCATGAACTACCTTGAGTTATTGGTGATGTTGACCGAAAAGGACAAAGTTGACACGGCCAGGTTCAACGAATACCTGAACCGCGCCCTCGAAAGTTGCAGACGCCTGCTGCGCCTGATCAACGATATCCTCGACCAGGCGCAACTGCAGGCCGGGACGACGCAGATCAATAGACAAGCCTTCAACCTGCCCGCCCTGCTTGAAAAAACTCTCGACCTGATGGAAGCGCGCATCCAAAAGAAACAGCTTTTTCGCCATTTGACCATTGCCCCCAATACGCCCGCCGAGATGATCGGCGACCCCGAACAACTGCGCAGGGTGCTGGTCAACCTGCTCGACAATGCCATCAAGTTCACCGCGCAGGGTGGCATCCGGGTCAAGGTCTCGCTCCCCGAAGAAGGAACGCTGTGCATCGAAGTGGTCGATAGCGGCCCCGGCATCCCGCCCGAACAATTGCCCGATATCTTCGAAACCTTCCGGCGCGCCAGCGACTACGTCCAGCGCGAGCACCAGGGGGCCGGGTTGGGATTGTCCATCGCAAAGCAGCTTGTCACCGGCATGGGCGGCCAGATTTCGGTCGCTTCGACGCTCGGCGTGGGCACCACCTTCACGATCTGCCTGCCGCTGGAGGGTGTAGCGCGGCGCTGAACGTGACCGCTCCCTTTTTTCGTTATCCTACCGCATCCGCAACGAACAGGCCGGACTTAAAAAAGTCCGGCCTGTTCGTTCTTTCGTGCGCGTTTCGCCTGCGCAGGTTGCTCCCGGCGGGCCAATATCCTGCATCCTCCAACAAACATCGTGCAAGACTTCGCGCGTATCTTTTCATTAATCGATGGTTGAGTAGGCGGCGATGCTGTTCCGCCGCTATATCGAAACTACCTTCAACAACAATTTCTCCAATGCGCCCTCAAAAGGGCGCGTTTAATGGCGTGAACTGGCGCAAAGACGTTATCTGGTATGTCAATATAATGCGCGACGCCGGTCAACATTGTGCAAAGTTTCGGCTGTGTGATAGCAAGTTTTCCATCTGGTCAATATACTGCATGTGCTCAACAATATCGTGTAAGACTCTGACCCCCTGAAAAGTGTACCCTTGTATCTATATAATAGAAGTGTAAATATTCTTCGTCCTGTGAAATAACCAACTACTTTTTCGCGCAAGCTTGAAATATTCAGTATCATGTAAATCAGGAAAGGAGATTTATCCAGACACAAAACACATACATGTTACAGAACTCAAATTGCAGCGTTTTCAAAGTCCGCTTAAAAACAACCACAAACCAATTAAGGAGTAATGAAAAAATGTCCAACCTAAAGCGTTTCGCCCTTGCACTCACCGTCCTGACCGTTCTCGTGGCAGGATTGTTCCTCATGAACCAGCACCGGGTATCCGCAGCGACCGTCTGCAGCCCAGCCACCGCGATCAGCGTTCCCTATGCCAAAGACGGCGTCGGGGACATCTGCGTAGTAGCCACCTCGTTGTGCGGTTACATCAATTCCTGGAACCTGACG
>JBARBA010000508.1:0-6360 GCA_049792555.1 Anaerolineales bacterium | reverse complement strand
ATCCCCAGGAGAATACCAATGATGCCTCCCAACATGCTAAGGGTCACCGTTTCCACCAGGAACTGGAACAGGATGTGATCTTTGCGCGCGCCCACTGCCTTGCGCAGGCCGATTTCGCGCGTGCGCTCGGTGACGGAGACCAGCGTGATGTTCATAATGCCGATCCCGCCCACCAGCAGCGAGAGCGCCGCAATCGCGCCCAGGAAAGTCGTCAGGGTGGAAGTCACACTGGAGAGCGTGGAAAGCAAGGCTGCCTGGTTCGAAATGCGGAAGTCGTCGGCGTCGGCGGGTTTGAGGTGGTGCTGGTGGCGCAAAACGAATTCAATTTGGGCCGAAACCGTGTTGACCGTGTCGGCTGAACTGGCCGAGACCGAAATGGCGTTGACGAGTTTTTGGCCGTTTTGAACGGCGTTGGCGCCGAACAATTTGCTGTAACCGGTCTCAAGGGGGATACAAACGATATCATCCTCATTGGTGAAACCCGAGGAACCCTTCGATACAAGCGTTCCGACCACGGTAAAGCTCACGCCGTTGACCTTGATCTTTTGGCCGACCGGGTTGCTGGTGAGGAACAGGTCTGTGGCGGTTGTCGCGCCGATGACCGCCACCGGGTTCAGTTTGGCGCGGTCATTGGCATTGATCCCGCGCCCCGCTGCGATGACGTAGGTATGCACACCCAGGTAATCTTCAGTGACACCCGTCACCGAAATTCGTGAGCTTTGAATTCCGGCGGTAACGGTGTAGCTGGATTGGTACGCAGGGGCGATCCCAACCACATCCGTCAATGTTTTGGCAAGCACCTCGTAATCGCTGTAGGTCAAATACGTCGGCGCAAACGATGCGCCGGGAGCCGGGCGCTGGGAACGCCCGGCCTGGATGTTTAGCAAATTGGAACCGTTGCTGGTGATGCGGCTGGTGATGCTGCTGGTGGCGCCGTTGCCGATGGCCATCAACGCCACCACGGCCGCCACGCCGATGACAATGCCCAGAATGGTCAGGGAAGAACGCAGTTTGTTGGCCATCAGGCCGCGCAAAGCAGTCAGGATGTTCTGTGAAAATAGCATAACGCGCTCCTAAACATCGGCGTCGGGGCGAAGCGCCCCCGCTTTAAGCGGATTCGGATTCGGGACGTCTGACAGGATGTGACCGTCAGCGAGGTGGATGATCCGGTTGGTGTGGCGGGCAATGAACGAGTCGTGCGTCACCATGATCACGGTCTGTCCGGAATCGCGGTGCAGGGACTGGAACAGTTCCATGATTTCAGCGCCGGTTTTGCTGTCGAGCGCGCCGGTCGGCTCGTCGGCGATCAGGATGGACGGGTCATTGACCAGCGCCCGCGCGATTGCCACGCGCTGCTGCTGTCCGCCGGAAAGTTCATTGGGGTGGTGTTTTACGCGATCCTTCAACCCGACCCTTTCGAGGGTCTGGAGTGCTTTTTCGCGGCTGGCGCGCGCGCCCAGGCCGCTGTAACTGAGCGGCAGCAGCACGTTTTCGAGCGCGCTGGTGCGCGAGAGCAGGTTGAACTGCTGGAAGACAAAGCCGATCTTGCGGTTGCGCACATCGGCAAGCTGGGTATCCCGCATCTTTTCCACCGGGATACTATCCAGCAGGTAAGAGCCGGAGGTGGGCACATCCAGGCAGCCAACAATCGACATCAAGGTGCTCTTGCCGGAGCCGGACGGCCCCATGATGGAAACCATCTCGCCTTTTTCGATGGAGAACGAGACCCCATCCAGGGCGCGGACTTCGTTCTCACCCATCGTGAATACTTTGACCAGTTGGTCAATCTGTATGATGGGAGTCATTTTATCCACCCGGCCCGACGAAGCCGCCGCCGCCAAAGCCGCCGCCCCCGCCGCCTGTCCGGTTGGAACTGCTGCCTGTTGTTGTCGACAGTTCAACCTGGTCGCCGGCCTTCAAACTGCCGGCAACGGTCGGGGTGACGGTAACAACGGTGCCGATGATGTCGCCGCTGACAACCGTCACATTTTGCGTGCTGCCGTCTGCCGCGACCAGGACGACGTATTCACTGTTTGTGCCGGTTAGAACGGCGCCGACGGGAACCGCCAGCATGGCATGCGGCGCGCCGGTGGTGATCGTGACGTTCGCCACCGCGCCAAACAAGACCGGTTTATCGGTTGGAGCCACGGAAACGACAACGGTGTATTTGACCAGGCCATTGACCGTCGCGCCGATGCGATTAATGCCGCTTACTTTGCCGGTCAGCGTGACGCCGGGCAGCGAATCAAACGTGATTTGCGCGGGGTTGCCCACCACGACGCTGGAAATGTTGCTCTCATCCACCAGGGTTGAGATCTTGAGCGTTTGGCGATCCACCATCTCCAACGCAGAGTCGCCGAGGGCAACCGAGTTGCCAACCCCGGCCTGGACGGAAAGCACCTCGCCGTCAAAGGGGGCAATGATATACATGGTATTGACGGTGGCCTGGGCCGCATCGACCTTGCCTTGCGCGGCGGCAATCACGAGCGGGTCAGTGCCGCCCTTTACGTTATCGCGGGTGCGCTTCGCGTCGTCAAACGCCGCCCTGGCAACATCCAGTTGCGCTTTGGCCAGGTCGTAATCGGCCTGGGTGGGCTTGCCGGTATACCAGTTGTATAACTCGACCAGGTTGTTCAGCGCCATCTGGGCGTTCGTCATGGCCAGCAAGGCCGCCGCTTTTAGCGAGTCGCCGTCGGGGCGGTTTTGCACCTGTCGATAGGCTTTGGTGGCGAGCGCCAGCTTGTCCTGGGCATCCCAGATTTGCGCCTGGGTGCTCTTGATCAAAGTGTCGCTTGCGCGCGGGTAAGCCAGCCCATCCCAATTGTTCTGGGCCGTTTCGAGCGCCTTCCGGGCGTTGACCACCGCCAACTGCGCATCCGCCAGGGATGTGTCGGAGTTGATCAGGTCCTGCAAAGTGCGTTGGGCAGTCGCCAGGTCAGCCTGCCCGGTGACAACCAAAGAAGGCACAGAGTCTAACCGCAGGGAAGCCAAAATATCATTCTGCTTGACTTTCTGGCCCACTTTAACATTGACCTTCTCCACCACGCCGCTTGTACCCCACGTCATGCCTGCCAGTTTATCGGCGCTCAGGGGGCCAGACGTATCGATCGTATCGGTAACGGTGACGGAGGAGACAACGCCTGTCGGGACGTTGCCGGTATCCGTCGAGCCGCTCCCCGCGCAACCGGCCAGGAGCATGGAAACCAACAGCAGGCCAACCAGTATCTTGAAACTCAATTTTTGCTTGTGCATCGGACATCCTCCAAATGATGGCTTGATGAAAAAAATATACCAGCAGAATATGCAGAAAATATGCAGAATTGGCGGGCTTTTATGAAAAAAACATAAGCCCTGCGACCTGTGTCGCTTGCGCTTTTCGGCGGGCGGCCTGCCCCGCGCGATGTAGCATTGGATGAGCGGTGCGACAATTGGTCTGCGGTTTCTCGTTGAAGGAAAAACATCCTGCTGTATAATACCATTATCAATCAAGGCGTTGCCTGCCATCGTCAGGTAGCGCCATTACACACAACAAGGAGAAAATCGCATGTCCAAGACCGGTAATATTCTTCTGGCAGTACTGGTGTTTTTCTTTGCTTTCATCTTTTGTGGTCTGCCTTTTACCAGCGGCTCAGATTCATCATCCTTTGGCTGGGTGATCGCGCTCGTCATCGCGCTTGCGCTGGCCGTAGGATCGTATTTCCTGTTCGGCGCACTGCAAAAACGCAACCTTGTGCAACAGCAAAAGATCGCGGATCAAGTCCTCGGCCCGGTGTTGCCATCCGGCGAGAGCCTGCTGGCCTTTGTGCATGGTTACACCGGCCCTGGGCGCACCGGCATGATCCTTCTGTTCGGTGCGCTGGGCGATGCGCTCATCAATGGGCCGCGACGCAAATGGTATTACCTGGGCATTACCCGGCAATCCCTGCTGCTCGTCCAGGTCAACGGCAAGAAACCGACCGGCGTCAAGCAAGTCTTGCGCCGCGGCGAAGTCCAACTGGCTTTCGAGTCGGGCGCTCTCAAAGAGCCGCGCCTGACGCTGCAATTTGCGGCAGAACGCATGGAACTGCGCGTCGAGGCCGGTATGGTCACGAAAGCCAAAGAAGTCGCCGCGGCCTGGCTGAATTCGTAGTAATGCTTCCATGGAACCATCAAACGACTTCGATATGCAGGCGCGCGCTGAGGAACACCTGGTCAAGGCGGTGAATTTTCAACGCATGGGCCTGATGGATTCCGCCGAGCGTGAGCTTCAACTTGCGCGCCAACTGAACCCGGTTATTGTTTCGGATGCCCGTTACCAGGCATTCAACACTCAAAAAACCGAACAGCGCGCCGAAAATGACGCCTGGAAAATTCCGATGCGTGTGGGGGCGGCCATCGCCGCGCTCGACGCGCTGGCCTTTGCCGTCATCTGGGTGCTCGCTCTTTCCAGCCCGAGCACCGACAGCGTGGGTCAGCTTTTCATATGGGGCCTGTTCCATTTTGGGGTGGATATCTATCTGGTGATTGCCCTGCTGCAACTCAAAGAGACCGCCCGCAGGGTGGCCATCTGGTGGGCTGTCGTGTGTGGGATTGTGGGAGTGATGTCGCTCTTCTTGCAAAGCTGGTTTGACCTGGCCATGCAGGTCAGCCTTTGTGGCGCGCTGCTCCTGCTTTTCCTGGGCAAGCCTTCCACTGCCCGGACAATTTTGGGCGCGGCATTATTCCTGGTCGGGTATGTGGGCAGTTTTTGCGGCCTGTTCGCGTTTTCGTTTCTCAATACGCTGCGTTAGCTTTCATCATCCATCCCGGCCTGTCCGGGTCAGGATAACAAAAACTTCCGGGATTTTGCTCCCGGAAGTTTTTGTTATCCTCGCTTTGGCCATTTATTGCGCAGGGCACCAATCGCCCGTTGCGCTGGTCGGGCCTTGGTTGATGACCTTGCTCAAGTCGGTCTTGTCCAGGATGGCCTTGACCTTGTCGATGCTAAAGTCGGCGCGCTTTTTGAAGATCCAGACCGGCGGGTGGTCGTAGACGCTGAAGGCTTCTTCGGCGGCCAGCCAACTATGGTTGAAGAGCGGCAGGGCAGGCGTCTGGTTCCAGGCAAAGGTGCCACCCACGTCAGAGACTTCCAGCGGACCAAGCTTGATCGGCGCGCTGAAGGAAGCCACCTCGTCGAAGCCCAGGCTTCCGTTGAACAGGGCGCGGTAATAGTCCATGGTCATCGGGTAGGTCATCGGGATGCGGCAGGCGGCCCAGATGGCGCGCTGGCTGGGCAGGATGATGTAGTCGACGTGCGCGATCACGTCCAGGAACATGTTCTTTTTGTTCTCGTCGTCGGGCCAGCGCACTTCCATCGTCAGGCCGCGGTACAGTCCGCCGAACGGATCGTGGCCCTCGAAGCGCATCGGCAGGCCCTCGTCCCAGCTTTCGTTGGCGACGGTGTTCTCAAAAACGGCGATTGTCGAGGCGCTGTTATCCGTCGAAGCGATCACGTAATAGGTCATACCGGCGACCAGCGGGGCGCTGCTCTTGAACGCGGCCTTGACCTCGGACTGGACCTTCGGAATGGAAAGCGAGGCCTCGCCGAGAACATTTGTCCCGTTTGCGTCGCTGGCAACGACAATGCGCACGATGGCCGGCCCGTTCTGGACGTGCGGCATGGTGACCTGGGTCAATTCCCCGCCGACAGGCGCAACGAAAGACTGCATGTAGGGGAATCCCGCCCGGATCGGCTGTGCGTCCGCGGCGGGGATTGGTTCGCTGAACGGGTTGCCCTGCGCGTCCTTCCAGGTGATCTGGATCGGCCCGTCGATGTTCTGGAAGATCCAGTGCGCGGCCTGGATGCGGGTATGCGGTGTGTTATACACGGCCTGCATAAAGGCGCTGGCCCAGGCTAACGTCCCCAAAGTTACAACGCCAATTGCCAGACCGGCAGCCACCCGGCGCCACGGCACAACCGGCTGCGTCTCATGCGCCCAACGCCAAAATTCCAGCAGCCCCCAGGCGGCCAGCAGGCACATGAAAGGATAGATCGGCAGGAAGTAACGGGTGGACATGACCCAGCGGGTGCCCATGTAAAAGAAATATCCGCCGCACCAGATCCATGTCAACAGATGAATTTTCAAATTGTTGCTGGAACGCAACGATAGTTTAAACAGCTTGTCCAAGCCAAGCCCGCAAATGATTACTACCACCAGTTGCCAAAATATTGCCCCAAACGCTATCCAGCAGGCCAGCCCCAACGTAAGGCCCATGCCCCATGCGACCATATTCACCAGCGGGAACAGAATATGGGTGCGGTGCGCCCATTGTTCGCCGGGAGGCCCGCCGCCTTCGCCGGCCGATTCGCCCATGGCGACTTTCATGCTCTCAACCCAGTCA
>JBARBA010000507.1:0-4860 GCA_049792555.1 Anaerolineales bacterium | reverse complement strand
TGAAGGATGAAGGATGAGAGATGAAAGATGAAGGCAGAAGGATGAAGTAAAGCAAGAAAAAGCAAGGCTGAAACCGTCAGGTCTCACGTTTTTTGTGCTTTATCTTTTTTCATCCTTCATATTTCATCCTTCATCTTTTATCACTGCGCGTGCGAGGCCAGGTCGGGGCGGAGCTTGACGGCTTCGCGCAAGTAGATGTGGCGGATGTCGTTCTGGGGCGTGTCGGTGTTCCAATGCACCAGCACGCGGATGCAGCACGGCAAACTGCCAGGGACGGGGATTTCACGGGCGCACATCATCGGCACGGAACTCCAACCGATACGGCGGGCGGCCAGCGCCGGAAAAGCCGAGCATAAATCGTTGGTCAGGGTAAAGATTACGCTGGCGATATCCTCTGTGCGCATGCCGGGGTTGGCGGCCAGGATGGCTTCGAGCAATTCCTGGGTAGCCGCCAGCATGGGTTCGGCCTGGTCTTCGTTGACAGTGGTAGCGCCACGTACGCCGCGCATGGGCATGTTCACCTCCGGTGTAAGAAAAAAGAACGAGAATAAAGAAAGAGCGAGGCCGTTTGGCCTCGCTCTTTGGGAATACAGGGGATGTTCTTCTACTATCCTGTTCGCTTAAGCGTAACCAACGGCAACCGCAGGGGAGGCCGTAAAATAATAGGAGTACGCATACCACAAACCGATAGAGAGTGTTTTCATAGTGATTGGCAGGGATTCTACCCGCGTGAGGAGGGGCTGTCAAGGTTTCGGGTTGACAAGTTTCAGCGTTTCAAACAAGACCTCGGAGTTCCGGCAGAACTCCGAGGTCTTGTCTTTCGGGGGAAACAGCAGGATTGACGATGCCATGCAAAACGCGGTTCCCCTTTGCTGCAATCGCTTTTGCGAAATGCAAATTACCGTTTTCACCCGTAATTGTATTCTCCGTTCGTTCAGGGCGCGCCAGACCCAATCTTCCATAATCTTGCGTTCTTTTTCCGGCGCCAGGGAGAGACGCGCGCATCATTTGTGGGTGAATTCTGTCAGGAACGGAAGCGTCACATTATCGAAAAACTTGCGGAGATCTCCCAAGATGCCTGCGCCATCCGAAGGAGCGGCAGCGTTGTTTGGCGCGCCACCCGCATTGCCGGTTCCACCGGATGCGAACATCCAACTGCTTGGGCCGCTGGATTGGTAGCCGTTAATCGCATTGACGGCGCTCGCGCTGAAGGAAATGATGTCAGCGCCGATCAGCAGCGCGGCGAGAAAAATGACCAGGATCAAAATGCGGAAGGTGGATTGTTTCATTTGATTTTCTCCTTGGAAAATTGTGTTGCGCCTATATCACTATACAACTTTGCGGGGTAAGTTTCAAGAGGCATTTGAGCAAGGTTTTCGTAAAGTCAGCGCCAACTTTAAATTTCATCGTTGAGCGCGCCTGAGAATGCAGGGAAAACCGTATGATGCGAACTTCTTGACTGTTGAGGATGGCTCTTGTCGCATCCTTTTTGCAGTGGAGTCAACGCTGGAATGTGGGATAAAATGGAAGCATGTCCTCCCTGCCCATCCTGCGCCGACGACGCGAACGCCGCCTGAACGACCGCCAAAAGTCCGAAAACCGCCTGACGCGCGGATTCCTGTTTAGCGGGCTGATCCTGTCCACCCTGGTGGGCGGGCTGATCATCGGCGGGGCCTTCGCCTACGCTTCGTTGACCGCCAACCTGCCATCCATCGACTTGCTCCCGGCCCTGTTGGAGCCGCCCGACGGCTCGTTGTTGCAGCCGACGCGCATCTACGACCGCAGCGGCGAACACCTGCTGGCCGTGCTAGCCCCGTCGGATGCCCCGCGCAAATACATTTCCCTTGCTCCGACCACCCCCGAACACCTGCCCGATGACTTGCTGCGCGCCACCCTGGCCGTGGCCGACCCCGATTTTTACACCGGTCCCGGCTACAGCCTGGGCGGCCTGACCGACCCCGATCAGCACCCCACGCTGGCGCAAGCGCTCGTTGCCAGATTTTTGCTGTGGGACGAAGCGCCCGGCCTGCGGCGCGCCTTGCGCGAACGCATCCTGGCGGCCCAGATCACTGCGCATTTTGGGCGGGAAAAAATCGCGGAGTGGTACCTCAACACAACCAATTACGGCCATTTTGCCTGTGGCGCAGAGGCCGCCGCGCAACTGTATTTCGGCAAACCGGCTGCACAACTGACCCTGGCCGAGTCCGCTTTGCTGGCGGCGGTGGGCCAGGCCCCGGCCATCAACCCGCTCGACGCGCCACAGGCTGCCATCCAACACCAGCAGGAAACGCTCGACCGGATGGCGGCGCTCGGCCTGATCTCCTCCGAGCAGAACAAGCTGGCGCATTTTGCGCCGCTCGATTTCCAGGCGGCCACGCCGTCTGCAGACGCCGCCCCGGCCTTTACGGCGCTGGCGCTCGATCAGCTTGCCGGCCGCGTGGACCGCGCGCGCATCGAGAGCGGCGGGATGCGCGTGATCACCACGCTCGATTATGACCTGCAACTGCGCGCCGCCTGCGCCGTCCGCACCCAGTTGGCGCGGCTGGCCGGGCAGAACGCGGTTCCCTGCGCAGGCGCAGAGTCGTTGCCGGCCTTGCCGCCTGGCCTGGATGCGGGCAACGTTTCGGGCAGCGCCGTCGTCATCGATCCGCGTTCGGGGCAAATTTTGGCCGCAGTCGGGGAGACGCGGAACGGGCAGGAATCGGCCTTTTTTGCGGTACACCGCCCCGGGACGCTCTTCACGCCCTTCATCTACCTGGCGGGATTCACCCGCAGCCTGGGTCCTGCTTCGTTGCTCTGGGACATCCCCTCAACGGGGACTTTCCCCGCGGCGGAGACTTTCCCTCTGGCGGATTCCAGCGCCCAAAACCTCGACGGAAAATTTCACGGCCCCATCCGCCTGCGGACGGCGCTGACCGGCGACTACCTGGCCCCTGCCGAACAGGTCTTTGCGCGCATGGGCGCGCCGTTGGTGGCGCAGACCATGCGCCCCTTTGGCTTCGACATCCCGGCGGACAGCGCCAAAGATTTGCTCAACAGCCAGACGCGCTTTTCGCTCTTCGATGTGGCCGCCGCCTATGGGGTGTTCGCGGCCCAGGGCGCGCGCATCGGCTTCGGGACGCACCCTTCGGCGGTGCTGCGCGTTGAAGGCGCAACCTACCTGGATTTCAGCGCGCCGCAAGCGGCGCAGGTGGTCAGCCCGCAATTGGCCTATTTGATCACCGACATTCTGGGTCGCCCGAACCCGTTCGAGATCGGCATCCCGGCGGCGGCCAAAGCCGGGCAAACGCTGGACGGGCGCGAGGCCTGGGCGGTAGGCTACACCCCGCATCGCGTGGCAGTAACCTGGATCGGGAGCGACGCAAACCTGTCCACCGGCCCGGCCTCAGGACTCTCCCAAAGTTCATCGGGACTTTGGTCGGCGTTGATGCTGAACGCCAGCCAGGGGCAGCCGCCGGATGGCTGGCCGTTACCTGACGGCGTGCTGCGCCTGAAAGTCTGCGACCCTTCGGGCATGTTGCCCAGCGACGCCTGCCCCAACCTGGCAGACGAGGTTTTCCTGGACGGTTTCCAGCCGACCCAGGCCGATGGGCTGTACCAGGCCTATGCGGTCAACCGCAACACCGGGCTGTTGGCAACGGTTTTCACCTCGCCGCAATCGGTGGAAAGGCGCGTCTACATGCGCGTGCCGCCCGAAGCGCAGGCTTGGGCGGCCTCGATGCAGTTGCCGACCCCGCCCACCGCTTACGACACCATCCAACAGCCGCCCACCAACCCAAACGTCCATATCACCGTCCCGGTCATGTTTGCCGAGCTAAAAGGAAAAGTCGCCATCCGCGGCAGCGCCGACGCGGACGACCTGGCCTATTATCGCCTGCAATACGGTCAGGGCCTGAACCCGCAATCCTGGTCGCAGATCGGCGCAGACAGCAAGTCGCCGGTCAAAGAGGGGACTCTGGCTGAGTGGGACACGAGCAGCCTGAACGGCCTGTTTGCGCTGCAACTGCTCGTCGTCCACAGCGATAACAGCATCACCACGGCGACGGTGATGGTGACGATCAAAAACTAGAAAGGATGTGCAAAAGTTCGGAGTTGAACTCCGAATTTTCGCTGCATAATCGAGCCATGCCAATCCATAACTGCTTTCGCAATTTACTGCTGTGCTGCGCCATACTGGTCACCTTAACCGCCTGCGCCGCGCCCACTGCGCCCGTTACCCCTCCCGGCATCACCGCGCCCGCCGTTTCCACCTATAGCGATCCCTTTGCCTATTGCGCGGCAGTAGGGACAGTCGACTCCCCGGATGCGCGGTACAATGGCCCCCAAATGCCGGACGCCATCGTCCAGGGCCTGATCCGGCAAGGGGTCGTATCAGCCGATGCGCCGCCGGAATTCCAAAAGTCTGCGGTTTGGCGGTGTATCAATAGTCGGGTATGGGCATGCCACTTTGGAGCCAACCTGCCTTGCCTGGAGAAAGCCGATACATCCCAAGCGCCAACATCAGGAATGGAAGATTTTTGCAAGTCGAATCCCACAGCAGACAGCATCCCTGCTGCCGTGACCGGGCGGGCAACCGTCTACGAGTGGAAATGTAATGCAGGAAAACCGGAAGTAGGCCAACAAGTCTTCCGAGTCGATTCACGAGGGTATCTGGCCGACTTTTGGTATGAACTGACTTCCAAATAGGCATCCTCGCCCACCTCAACAAACGCCATCTTTTCACAATCAGGAGATTGGCTCATGTGTAGACTCTGTGCAACAAAGGCAAGCCCTTTTTAACGCGAATTACGCCAATAGGGCGAATGGCGCAAATTTTTCGCGTAATTCGCCTTATTCGGGAAATTCGCGTTAAGATTTTTG
>JBARBA010000506.1:0-10650 GCA_049792555.1 Anaerolineales bacterium | reverse complement strand
GTTCGATGCAGTGCAGGTGTCGAAACCACCGATCATCGGGTAGATACAAAAAGAGAATCAAAAAAGAACCTGATCTTTCGACCAGGTTCTTTTTTGAAAACGGGACAAATTACAGGCTGGCGTTGATGGTTGAGAAAACTTTACCAACCAGCGGGCCCATGATGGTGACGGCGGCGATAACGACGACGGCCACGAGCACCAGGATCAACGCGTACTCCACCATGCCTTGTCCTTTTTCCTTGAGAGCGAGTTTCATAATGTTTAATCTCCTTTGTATGAATAGATTTACGTCCGAATTGACGTAATGATCGCCCATATTATACCAAAACTATGCAAGGATGCGAACATACAAAAATAAAAGAACCTTGCGACTTTTACTTCTATGCCGATCACGCTTGCATAGTTTTGGGTGCCTAGGGAAATCTTATTGACTTCCCTTCTAATGGACAGGTTTATATTACATCTTCATTGCAATAGGTTCAATCACCCTTTCGGGCTATTTCGGAGAGATTGTGTCTAAATTCGTTTGGTAAAGATGGTCAGGTCTTCACCCGGCTTGTAAAAATCACGGATGCGGGCTTCCAGTTCGTAGCCGGCGGAAAGATAAAAGCGGCGCGTCGGCTCGAAGGAGGGCTTGCCTTCGGTCTCGGCAATCAGCAGGCGTCCGCCGCGCTCGCGCACGCGCTGCTCGACAACGCGGATCAAGGCTTTGCCGATGCCGCGACCCTGCTGGCCCTGGTCGACGCCGATCCAGTACAAATCATAGGTACCTTCAGTCAGCGGGCGTTGGCCGTAGCAGGCAAAGCCGGGGAGGGCCTCCCCCAGCCGGGCGGCGACGAAATGGTAATGGCTGTCCGCGTCGCCCTTGTCGGCGAATTCGGTCCAAAGTTCTTCGATAATGTCAAAATCGCCCGGCAGGAACAAATCGATCCTGCGGGCTAATTCCAAAATGCGCTCGCCATCTGCGCGCGCGGGGGTGATGATCTCAATTTCAGGTTCTGGCATTGCCGGTTTTTCCTTTCGCAAGCGCTTGATGCGCTCTTTGATATAGGGTAAAAAATGATCGCCGTAGCGTTCGTAAAGTTCGGGCTTGCGCCAATCACGGCTGGTAAATACTTTGCGGCACAGCCCACTGCCGCAATGACACTCCCAGGGCGGGACCGAGTCATCGTCGGGGTCCCACCACATCGCCAGGTCGGCGGTCACTTCCTCACCGGCATGGATATCCCGTCTGGCGGCGATGGTGATTTCGTTCAGCATCCAGACATTCGGGTCGCAGGAATGGTTGGTAAAATCGTCCACGCTATTTCCCTGCTCAAGGGTATGTCCCAAAATAACGCCTTCGGCGATGGAGCAGTAACTATGTTCCATGGCCTTGCCTGCCCGGATGTCTTCAGGGGTGAAGAATGCGCCGCCCCAGACTATGAGCACCTCGCCTGCTTTGATATCCGCAGTGGCAAATACGCCCATACCGTGAATGGGCGAGGGCCGCGTTTCGAGACGCGGGTCGTTTTTTGATTGCGGCGAGATTTCCGGTAGTGGAAGAGAATGGGTGGTTGGCATATTTCAGGATATGCTCTCTTGTTTGTTCATGATTTCATCATAGAAAAGGTCAACCAGTCTTGTTACTTCTTCTTCTGGCAGGCATACCTGTTCTTTTATCTCCTGTTCGTCTTTGAAAAGACTTTCAGGACAGTGTGGTTCCAACCATATATCTTTATTGTCATTCCAATTATATGGATGCAGACGGCATATAATCGGTCTAACGTTCAGGGGTAATTCACATCCAACAGGGGTTAAAAAGCCACATCTATTTCCGTTTTTCTTCAGAATGTTTCGCCTGCCATCTTCATCAAAAAGACACTTAATATATATCTCTGAACCCTTTGTTATATTAAAAGGGTTTTCATAAAAATATTTCATTTCTTCTGCGACCGGCATGAGGTGATAAAAATCATTCCTGCCAATATAAACCGCTATTCTTTTGATGTCTCCATTTGTCACGCATATTTCAGTGTTTTCGCAACAGGTGGGTTGTAATTTCGAACATTCACTGCATTTACTCATAATAGCTCCTGCCAACAGTTCATTTTGGGATACCAGCGGTATTCCCTGCATCTTCGAGAATTCGAAGGATGACTTCTTTGTATTCCAGCCCGCCGCGCCGGCAGGCGGCGATAAATCCGGCGTCTTTTGAAAGGCAGGGATTGGTGTTCACTTCAAGGACAAATGGGGTTCCATCCCGGTCTACGCGGAAATCCACCCGGGCGTAGCCTCGCAGGTCAAACACTTTCCAACAGGATAAGGCGATAGCTTTCAACCGTTCAAGCAACGACGCGTCGCTTTCGGGGAACGCGAAACTTCTGTTCGTATTCTTATATTCAACAGAATCAGACTTCCATTTGGCAAGATAATCTACAATCTTAAATTGGTCTGAGGTGTAGCTGGTAAAAACAATCTCAGCCGGTGGCAGCACGTCCGGGCCGTTCGGCCCCGCCAGCACGGAAAGGTTGAACTCGCGGCCATCGATGTAGGCTTCGGCAAAGCATTCGCCCGACAGGCGCGGTCGGAGCACGGACATCCTTTCCATTAGCTCGGAAGCATTTTTTACATCGACGATAGAATCCTGCCCAAGCCCGATGGAGGCGTGTTCCCAGACGGATTTGATGATGTAACGCCCCGCCACAGCGTTTGGCGCTTGCTTCAGGTCATTCAAGCTAAAGAACCTGGAGGTGGGAATCCCGGCAGCGATGAAGCTTGTTTTACCGGTCAGCTTGTTTGTGGTCAGGAATGAAGCATCGGTTCCTGAACCGGTGTAAGGAATTTGGGCAACATCCAAAAGAGCTGGTGCCAAGTAAAGGAGCCTGGTATGGCTATCGACAGATTCCACAAGATTAAAGACCAAATCAGGCTGCGCTTCTTTCAGATTTTTCAGCACTTCCGACAGGTTGAGCGTGAAGGGGATGATGGCCGCGTCAACCCCCCAACTTAATAGTTCATCTAGCACTTCCGCCGCCTGCACCTCCGAATCTTTCTCATCCTCGTTGGCATCTGCGGGGATGGGAGAAGAGAGGATGGCAACTTTTTTTATGAGCATCTTTTTGTTTTCTCCGTGAGACATTGGGGTTTCGACTACTGCCCGTGAGCACAATTTGCGTTTTTTTGTTTTCGGAAAATCATCGAAATCGAACCACTAAGCTCGCCAGGTACGCCACGAGAAGACCTTAAGCTTCATGTTTGTGGATAAAGGAAAGTAAAGGCGGGTAAATCCACTGGCTGAAATCTGCTCAGCCCGCTTAGGTGGGGTTCCATACCCTGAATCAGGGATTTCAATCCCCAGCCGAGCCAGATAGGTGAGCAGCTACAGTTTTTTTTGTGTCTTCCCAGTATGCCGTTTGTCTTTATATTGAAGATACCATTTTGTAAAAGGCAACATATAAATCCCCAAAGTACACAAGATGCCGATCATAAGGCCGATAAGTATAAAATATCCTCTTTCTATTCCGCTTAATTGAGAATCAACGTCAATTGTTGAAACTAACTGGGCAACTACAGCAGTAATTGATATGACGGCTAGGAGTGTTGCTGCAACTCCAACCTTGAAGTTGCGTGCTTCTCTTTCAAATCCTTCTATCCAATCGACCATCTCTTCCAAGGCCGCAAGTTGCTCATTAATCTGATTAACGAGCAGAGACTGGCGGGTAGCTTCCCAATAAGTTTCTATACATTCCATATACCTACGAGTAAGACGAATACTAATAGGATTCGATTCATTTATGAACTGTAAACAAAAAATGCGAAGCAATTTCAATTCAGATGAGATACCTTTTTTTAAAGGAGATTGACCAATAAAAATATTGTGCAGGCGGCGCAACCCTTCTCCTAGATGTTTAACAAGCCATAACAACCCAATAAATGTTGAGAAGGCAATATGAATATAAAATATATAAGATAGATCGTCGCTTATTACAGATGAATCATCATAATCTATCCGAAATTTTTCTAGGTCTCTTGGGTCAGTAGAAGATACTAAAGTTTCTGATTTCTTTCTTTTTGGAGCACTAGCAGTTTGTTTTGCGAGCATCCGAGGTTTCTTGCTCTCAGGGGCAAGAAAATCAATGTAGTAAATATCAATTAGTATATCTTCATATAAAGCTTTTGCCTCGCGGTTATGTTCTAAAAAATCGGTCAGCTTTCTATTATTTGAGAAAATATCTGCTCGTCGAAAACCATCCAAGTTCCGAAGTTTTATGATTTCTTTTTGTTTCGCTATGTCACTTGGGCAACAAAGAAATGAGTCTAATAAATCTTGTGGAATAGCAGGAAGCAAAATTTCGGAAATTTCCGAGAAAAGATAGCCAAGTTCTGCGTAGTGTTCTTCTACAATTTTGCTAGTAAAATCTGCGTAGCTAATACAATTGACCGTATCTAATGAGACTTTAGCTGAAATAAAAACAGCGCCACTGGGACATATCCAAACCATATTATCAAGCTTGTATGGATGAGTGGGAATCGAAAATTCTACTTCATGGAAAAATCTTGGTAAATCAAAAATATCTAAAAAATTTACAGATTTGAATATCAATGGGTCGCCAAGTGGAAAGTTCACTTCGGCATCATAATTGACTGGAGTTATTTCAAAACGATCAGGGTATTTTGACAGTCTTTCCAAGAATTCTTGACGAATCTCTGTCCAACCTACCGACTTATCTGTATGACATATTCCTAATGGCACGCCAAGGTGAAAAGCTGCAATAAAAACATAGGTATGCCTGTTAGTTTTGACATCACCTGGGAACATTACTACCGTCCTTTTCTAGGTATTTGTAGAGATATAGCGAAGTCTACAAAGGCGGTTATGATTCCAACATTTGCTTCAATGCGCGAGTTAATATTTAATAAACCGGGTGTTTCTGTACAAGCAGTTCGTGGTATTCCTTCATGAAATAACAAATCTTCGAAAGAACCATCACAATAACGAAAAACTATCCCATTGTTGACTAAACCACCCTCGAGCATTCCATCAGGATATGCTTGAAAATATTTTTGCTCCTCGTTTCGAAGAGTCTCAGAGAAGGCACTTGGTACTTCGGCATTTTCAAAAGTGTAAATATAGAACTTTTCCATTTCTATGTCCTCATGGAGGGAAATGAAGCCATCCTTTGCCAAGAGTTTAATGGACGCAAGATGTTCGACTAAAATATGTCCCTCTCGAGAAGGTATAGATTGTTCAGGATTACAATGAATAAAACCTCGATTAGGGTTTTCTCCCCAATCATTAGTACGCCTGCCATTTCTAAAACCCGTCGGGTTAACTATCGGAAGGAATGATAGATTTGATGATGCGATAATCTTTTCAGGAACTTCTTGAAGAAAACGTAGAATTCCCCATCCTCCCGCCGGTTCTTCACCATGAAAAACAGCAGCAATCAAGAGATTAGGTCCGTTAGTCGATTTTTCAGGGGTAAGAAGTGAAATAGGATATTCTCCTACTTTACCTAGTTCTTGGATGGCAAATCCTCTTTCGAAAGCAAGCTCATACAATATCTTTTCGAATCTGATTAAGTCAGTAGAAATGCTCTTTTCGTTTTCTATCCAATTTTCTTCAGACTTATTATTTGTTATCATTTTTCATCCATTGAGAAATATTTTAATGTGGGAGTGCGCCGCTGTAATTCACAACCGATTAATCATAAAATCATTATCCTACTCGCGCACATGATATTTGCCTTCGGCCACCCATTTGTAGATGGTCAACTCGCGCAGGCCCATCGGCCCGCGAGCGTGCAGGCGCTGGGTGGAGATGGCCACTTCCGCGCCCAGGCCAAACTGGCCGCCGTCGGTAAAGCGCGTGCTGGCGTTGACGTAAACCGCCGCCGAATCGACTTCGTTGATGAAGCGCGCGGCGTGGACGTTGTTTTCGGTCAGGATGCCGTCGGAATGGCCCAGGCTGTGGGCGTTGATGTGCGCGATGGCCTCGTCCAGCCCACTGACGACTTTCAGACCCAGGATCAGCGCCATCCATTCGGTGTCGAAATCGTCGGGGCCGGCGGGGGAGACCAGGGCGCGGAGTTCCGGCGAAAGTTTTTCGAGATGGGCCAGGGCTGCGGCGTCGGCGCGGAAGGTGACACCCGCCGGGGCAAGCTGCGCCACGATGCGCGGCAGGATGTCCGCCGCCACGGCAGGATGGGCCAGCACCGTATCCAGCGAGTTGCAGACGCTGGGGCGCTGGGTTTTGGCGTTGTAGATGACCGGCAAGGCGGCATTCAGGTTGGCGCTCTCGTCCACGAACAGGTGGCAGATGCCCATGCCGCCGGTGATGACCGGGATCTGGCTGTTTTCACGGCAGAATTTGTGCAACTGCGCGCCGCCGCGCGGAATGATCAGGTCGACGTATTCGTGCAGTTTGAGCAGTTCGAGCACCAGGGCGCGGTCGGGGCTGTCGATGAACTGGACGGCGTCGGCAGGCAGGTTGCTGGCCTCGAGCGACTTGTGTACCACGTCGACCAGCGCCAGGTTGCTGTGGATGGTCTCTTTGCCGCCGCGCAGGATGACGCCGTTGCCGGTCTTGATGGCCAACCCGGCCACGTCCATGGTGACGTTGGGACGCGATTCGTAGATCACGCCCAGCACGCCGAGCGGCACGCGCTGTTTGCACAGACGCAGGCCGTTGGGCAGCACGATTTCGTCGAAGCGCTCGCCGATCGGGTCGGGCAGCTTCGTCAGGTGGCGCAGGTCGGCGGAGATGCCATCGAGGCGTTTGTCGGTCAGGGTCAGGCGGTCGATCAGGGCCTCGGTCAGCCCGGCGGCCTGGGCGGCAGCGATGTCCCGGGCGTTGGCAGCCTTAACCTGGTCGCGCGAGGCGTCCAGCAGGTTGGCCAGGGTCAACAGGGCGCGGTCTTTGGCCCCGGTGGGGGCCAGCGCCAAAATTTTGGATGCGGCGTGGGCGCGGCGGCCCATTTCAGTCAGCATAAACGGCTCCTTGTATTCAGGGGTGGTTGAGTAGACGGCGATCTCCAGCCGTCGTACCGAAACCACATACAATTGTTTGCATGAATAGCCAGTGGTTTCGATACGACGGCGGAAACATCACCGCCGTCTACTCAACCACCTGTTTACAAAACCACCAGATTGTTGTGGTGGATGATTTCGTCGCCGAAATTATAGCCCAAAATAGACTCGATTTCTTCGGAACGGCGACGCACAAGCTGCGAGAGATCGCGGCTGGGATAGTTGACGATGCCGCGCGCGATTTCCTTCTCTGACGGGTCGAGCACCCGCACCGTGTCGCCGCGCTCGAACGCCCCGGAAACGGTCACCAGACCGACGGGGAGCAGGCTGCCGCCCCGGCGCAAGGCCTTCGCCGCGCCCTCGTCCACCGTCAGCGCGCCGGGCGCGCGCCGCGCCGACAGGATGTAGCGCTTGCGGCTCTCGACGGCGCTGGCCGCCGGCAGGAAGCGCGTGCCGAGCTTCTCGCCATTTACCAGGCGGATCAACACGTCCGCTTCGCCGCCGTTGGCGATCAGACAAGTGGTGCCGCAGCGGCGGGCCAGGTCGGCGGCCTGGAGCTTGGTGACCATGCCGCCCGTGCCGAGTCCCGTGCCTTTGCCGCCGGCCGCTTTCCACAGTCGTTCGGGAATTTCGGCGGCAGCAACTTCATCGACCAGTTTTGCATCCGGGTTGCTGCGCGGGTCGGCGGTGAACAGGCCATGCTGGTCGGTCAGCAAGATCAGCCAGTCGGCGTCCACCAGGTTGGCGACCAGCGCCGACAGGTTGTCGTTATCGCCCACGCGGATTTCTTCGGTGGCAACCGTGTCATTCTCGTTGACGACCGGGATAACGTTGTGGTCAAGCAGGGCCAGCAGGGTGTTGCGCGCGTTGAGGTACGAGCGGCGACTGCTCAAGTCGGCATGAGTCAGCAGCACCTGGGCCACAGTCAGGTCGTAGAAGTCGAAGAGCTGCTCGTAGAGCGCCATCAGGCGCGGCTGGCCGATGGCCGAGAGCATCTGCTTGGCAGGGATTTCCTTGGGCAACTGCGGGAAGCCCAGCTTTTCACGCCCGGCAGCCATGGCCCCCGATGAAACGATGATGACCTGGTGCCCGGCCCTTTGCAAAACCAGCGCCTGGCGGGCTATATCGATCAGCGCCGGGGGAGAGATGTGGTTGGTGCCGCCGGTGAGCGTGGATGTGCCTAGTTTGATGACGATGCGCATGGAAAAAGTCCGTAGGGAAAGATGAAGCGGGTTATACCATATCTTGCGACGGCTGGAGCGCGATGTTGGCGAAACTTTTGCCTGACGAGTTCAAGCGTTGAGGCCCTCACGTCCCAGCATTCCCAGGATCAGGGATAACTCGGCGCGGTGATGGATTTCGTGGTCGAGGATGTGCCCCAACATTTCGATCAGCGGGTAGCTTGGCCCCCAAGGCGTGACGATCACCCGGTTCAGGTCTGCTTCTGTCAGGGTCTCCAGATATGCCAGGGTGGACGAATGCACGGACGCGAGCAACGCCCGGATGGAAGCGACGGTCGCATAGTCCTGGGGGTCGTAATCGGGCGGGAACCCGGCCAGGGTTTGGGTAATGCCATAGTTGAGTTCGCCGTTCTCCTCCTGGGCAATGTGCAGCATCAGTTGCCTGACCGACCATGAGGCCGGAAAAGGCTTGAAGTCAAGCTCCTCGTCGCGGAACTTGTCGAGGGTTTCGATGAGGCCCGCGCGGACGCCGGCCCAATGGGATGGCAGGTATTCCAAATACATGTGTCACTCCTTTTTCAAATAAGCGGGAGCTTCGTCGGCCAGGTGCGCCCGCCCGTAGCGCGTGGAAGCGGGATAGTACTCGGCTGCCAACTGCACTTTCCCGGCCACTTCTTCGCCCGCCTGGTCGGCGATCAAGGCCAGGGCCAGGTCGATCCCGGCGGAAACGCCCGCCGCCGTCCAGATGTTGCCGTCGCGGACAAAGCGCTGTTCGACCACCTGCACTTCCGGGCGCTGGCGCAGGCGACCGAGGGAACCCCAGTGCGTGGTAGCGTTCCTGCCGCGCAACAGCCCGGCGGCTTCCAGGATGAAAGCCCCCGTACACACAGACAACACCTGACGGCACCCCGCCGCGCGGCTTTCCACAAACGCCAGCAACGCCGGGTTTTCTGCTTCCCGGCGCGTGCCCTGTCCGCCGGGGATCAAGAGATAGTCGAGCGACGGGCAGTCGTCGAAAGCGTAATCGCTGACGATCTTCAAGCCTTTGGCGCACTGCGCCACCCCGCCGTTTTGGCTGACGAGGAAACAGCGTTCAGGCCCGCCGAAGAACTTGCTCCACATGCCTATCATTTCCCACGGGCCGGCAAGATCGAGTTCTTCTA
Organism: Anaerolineales bacterium; assembly: GCA_049792555.1. Classification (GTDB taxonomy): domain Bacteria; phylum Chloroflexota; class Anaerolineae; order Anaerolineales; family Villigracilaceae; genus UBA5195. The sequence continues at coordinate 1,295 of JBARBA010000506.1, read as the reverse complement.
CATCAGGAAAGATCAGGAAACCGAAGTTCATGGTTGCAATTCCTTGGAGTTGAATTTAAGTTGCCGAACAATTTAGTTCCAGCGACAGCAGCGGGACTAGCGAGACTCCTCCGCAATTATCGCGCATTTCTGGCAAAACACCTGTGTGCAAGTGGTGCAGCCGCTGTCCACAAGAGATGGTGTCAGCCCTGCCTTCATCCATTCATTCTATCCTAATGCGAGCTAAGGCTATAGCTAGTCTTGTACTTAAAGGTACCGCAGTGTGTAATGTTCGACAAAACTCCACATTCCATGGCCCTATTGATCCAAAGCCGATCGAACGGGTATTTACCAGCATGATAGCATTAAGTCTACTCAGGCGAGGGTCACTGGATCTGGGTACTTCATCATCGTATTCATGAACTGCGGATGGTATCATCAACGTGAGCGATTCACTGCTGCTTTCGACAACAAGGATATTGGGGGCATTGTCCACATACTGGCTTACTTTGCGTACTGCCACACCTGCAATTTGCTTCCATGCTGGCACTTCTTCTGTTGCGGAAAGGTCACCAATAGATACGAGTAAATCAGTGGCTTCTAACATGGCTTGTTCATCTAATCTGTCCTGTCCCTTCTCCTGAAAGTGCTTCACTTCAGCATATACTATCTCGTCGCCAAGACCGATTTGAAGGTCAGGTCTTTCTCGTATAGTGACCGTAAAACCGTTGTGGCGAAACAGCAAGGCCGCTCGACCCTCGAAAAACAGATCGTCCAATACTGCTGGGTTCCCTGCGTTGTTTCTTAGTCTCTGTTCATACTGATTGATCCCAGCGACCCCTTCAGATCTGAGTTGAGCAAGGTACTTGGCTATGTCGTGAGCCACTGAATTGGATGGTTGATTTGACATTGTTGATACAAACCTCGTGTGCGACGTAGGCAGACTAACTCATGATTTTACAAATATGGTGTGTTTAACAAGCGCAGAAACAATCCCCGCCCAATTGACAACGCGCATCTAAATCAGCGCCGTCCGAACATGCTTGTGACCCAATCAATCCTGCTATAGAAATTATACGCCCGCAACACCCCAAAAGGCAAACGCCAGCGCATGAAGGCCGCTTTCGGCGCTTGCTCCCGATGATGGATCAAACCTGAAAACTGCTTCCCAAAGATTAATAAGTCTATGCTATAGACTTTATCAATTCATACTATAGCTGTCTATTACCCACATCTTGCAGGAGTGGCAAGATCGGTTACACTTTATGCCATCCTATGAAAAGCAGGTAGAAGTAAGATTTGTCTAAAAAGCCGGA
>JBARBA010000505.1:0-1894 GCA_049792555.1 Anaerolineales bacterium | reverse complement strand
GCTGCCGCCATGGCCGCCGCGGCTGCGGCTGCCGCCGCGCCTGTTCCCGCGCGTCCGGCTGCCGTTCCCATGGTTGATGTTGTCAGCAAGCTGGAGGGCTTGGCCAAATCGCACCCCGGTCTCGATTGGAAGGTTTCAATCGTCGACCTGCTTAAGCTGCTCGATATGGATAGCAGCTTCGATGCGCGCAAGAACCTTGCGACCGAGCTCGGTTGTCCCGCAAATTTGATGAACGATTCTGCCAGCATGAATGTTTGGTTGCAGAAGACCGTGTTGCAGAAGATCGCCGAAAACGGCGGCAATATTCCCACATCGCTTCTCAATTAATCGGGCACAGACAAAAGCTCAACGGCGGTACGCTTGATGCGTACCGCCGTTATTAATATCCAAAACCTGAACGATTCGGAGAGTTGTTGTTTGCAAGGTGGTTTCGACACCTGCACTCCCGAAGGGACACCGGGACAGGTGTGCGTTCGGCGCAGTGTGCAGCGGTTGGGAAACGCCGCTTACGCAACCACCGATTATTGAGAAGTCGCTGTGAAAATCTATTTTCAGATCAGACAGGTGATTAAGTAGACGACAGTGATGTTTCCGTTGTCGTACCCTGGCACCGCCCGCCAGGGCAGGTGTCGAAACCACCGGGTATTCATATAAACAATTGTATGTGGTTTCGATACGGCGACTGGGGAACGTCACCTACTCAACCACCCATTGTTACAATAGTGCATCTATTTTCAGATCAGACACCATGAATGGTATTCACCCCAAAAGATAAAAACGGGATGGTGGGTGTAGGGCGGAATGAATCCCCTACGGGGACAAGTTTCCGCCCTACATTATTTTCAAGTCAGTTACGTTTCATCCGGCACAACCTGACAGGCCCAGCGCGCCGCCTGTCAGGTTTGTGGTTTGTGTTAGCCCTGCCCCAACATATCAAAGACCGTCTTGAGGCTCTTCGTGGCCGTTTGGGGGTCCAGCCCGGTCTGTTGGACGAGTTGGTTGACCAGGCCGGAAGACTGCAGGTAGGCGTGACTGACGCCCTGTCCGCTATTCACTTGTTGCTGCAATGCGCCAGGGTCGATCATGCTCGTCCGCCCCGAGGCGGGGTGGCTGGACAGTAACTGATGCACCACAAAAGTGACCACCAGCATGGCAATCTGCGGCGAGATGTTCATCTTCGCAGCGAGGCCATCCACCACCGGCGTGAGCATTTGCATGGTGGGGTCGTTCGCCGCCACGTTGCCGCCCTGGTTGGCCTGCAATGATTGCCCGGCAACGGAGGCAGGCGCGTTGGCGTTCATCACGCCTTCCAACACGCCCAGCACATTGCCCAACCGGTTGCTTTGGCCTCCGCCCAGCAAACCGCCCAATGCCTGCGACATGCCGCCTTGCCCCCCGCCGGACTGACCGCCCAACAAGCCGCCCAACAGCGACGAAAGCGGGTCCTGCCCGGCGGACGGCTGACCCGAACTATTGCCCTGATCCCCTGTCAATGCGCCTAAAAGATCTCCCAACATGTCTGCCTCCTTACTGAACGAATACGCGGAAACGATGGTACATTATAAGCCTTTCCAACTTGAAAACCTGACAGGCGGTATAATCACAGCGGAGGCAGAAATGGAAAAATTTAACCGTATTACCTTCGATGTGAACGTGATGGGCGGGCGCGCTTGTATCCGCGGGTTGCGAGTCACCGTGTCGCTCATCCTGAACCTGATCTCCAACGGCATGACCGCAGCGGAGATCGTCAAGGAATATCCGTATCTTGAAGAGGAAGATATCCGCCAGTCACTGCAATACGCCGCGTGGCTGGCGAATGAAACCGTGCAGGCGTTGGAGATGTCTGCCGCATGAAATTCCTTGCCGATATGGGCATCTCGCCGCGGGTGGTGGA
>JBARBA010000504.1:0-2728 GCA_049792555.1 Anaerolineales bacterium | reverse complement strand
CCGTAAATCGGCGCAATGCGTTCATAAAAAAACAGGCTGGCCCAAGAATAGCTGTGGAACAGCCTGAATAACGAAAGATACAAAACGGGGCTGGCCTCCAAAAGGCCAGCCCCGTTTTGTTGTTTGTCGAATGATGGCTCTTGCATTCACCCCCAAAATGATCTTTGCCCGAAACGCGCAACCAGGGGTAATCCGCCGCCCATCCCGCGAGATCGAGCTTGCTCAGGCGCTCGGCATCTTCTTCGCCGCCGCGGACTGAACCTTTTTGTTTTTGGGATATCTTGGACAATCCACCGTCTCGCAATTTTCGCAGTGCTTTTTCGATGTTTCCGGCAAAAGCCAGAAGGCATCCACACAGAAGACTGCCAACAGCGCCAGCGCAACCCAGGAAAACCGGGGTATCAACAAAACCAGCCCGGCAACGGAGGGCAGGAACCAGCCCGGGTAGAGCACCCACGCCTTGCGGCGAAACTCGGTCCCGAAAGTTCTGCCAGGCTACGCCTTGAAGCGTTTCCGCGAGAGGATATCAAAACCGGCCGCGCAGGTGCCGAGAAGATAATGTCCGCAATAGGGACAGATCCAGGCCATGAAAAGGACGTTCGAGAACAGGGAATACGCCAGGTAAACCGGCCCCAGCGGCCACCACAACAGGCCGATCAAAACCGTCCCCAGCATCTACATGATGATTTGCAGCGCGTTCTCGCGCAGGATGGATCGGGCATTTCTTTTCAGGGGCACAATCGCCGGCATATTCATACTCCTTCCGCTTGGGCAAAAATCATACCCGTTGGGGTCACAAATTGCGCTTTTTTCTTAAGCAGGAATTCGAGTTAAAGCCCGGGCGCTCAACCGGTTGCGCCATCCCGCCATCCATCCGCCTGAAACTACGGGAGTATCTCGAATAAAAAATGAGGGCGATAGTGACATTTGTACTGAAAATTGATCCATTTGTTACTAGACGGGTTGCCCAACAGTCCTCTATAATGACGCACCTTTATTAATTTGACGAAAGTTATCTCTCCGGTCAATTATTGGTGAAGCGCGGAAACAATGACTAATATACTCTCCCCCGATGTTGTAGTATATATTTGTACGAATTGCGTGCCGCAAGGCGCGCATTTACCGCGCCAATGGCGCCAGGACGACGCACATGTCCTGGTGCGGGAAGTCCCCTGCACCGGCAAGATGGACGCGCAATACCTGATGCACGCCCTGGAAGGCGGCGGGCGTGGCTGTTGCGTGGTCGCCTGTCCCAAAGGCGACTGCCACCTGGCGCAGGGTAACTACCGCGCGGAAATCCGCGTACATACCATCCAGCGTCTCTTAAGCGAGATCGGGCTGGAACCGGAACGGGTGGAATTGCTCAATGTCCGGCCTGACACTTCTGTTGAACAAACCGAACAACTGGTCCGCGGCGCCGTCGGACGACTGTGCGCCGTGGGCGAAAGTCCCCTCCATATAGCAAGGTAGAAAATCATGAATGCACCCCTCTCTGGCTTGACTGAACGGATTGCAAGTGGAAAATCCATCCTGCTGGCTGAAATTTCGCCGGCATCCAACGCCGACCCTGCGCCGCTGCGCGACCTGGCGAAACGCTACGCCGGCAAGGTCCACGCCGTGGGCGTCAGCGATAACCGGGATAGGGTGACGATGTCGGCGCTGGCGGCGGCGATGTTGATCGCTACCGAAGGGTTGGAACCGATCCTGCACATCACGACGCGCGACCGCAACCGGATCGCCCTGGTCTCCGAAGCGCTCGGCGCGCAGGCCCTGGGCATTCGCAACCTTTTGTGTACCAGCGGCACGCACCAGACCCTCGGCCAGTTCCGCGCGGCCAGGAACGTGTACGATATCGATGCCATTCAACTGCTCCAGGTTTACTCTGGCCTGTCCAACGGCGGCGGGGCGGTGGTGGGAGCAGCGCATGGCTTCGAGGGAGCCGGGCCGTTTTGCCTGGCAGCCGTGGCGTCGCCCTTTGCCGATCCGCTGGAGATGCAGGTCACACGCCTGGCGAAAAAAATACAAGCCGGCGCCAAGTTGCTGGTGACGCAACCGGTCTATGACCTGGAGCGCTTCGACGTCTGGTGGCAGGCAGTCACCCGGCGCGGCCTCCATGAGCAGGCCGCTTTTGTGGCCGGCAACCAGCCGCTAACGGACAATCCCCTGGCCGGCGCACAAGCCGGCAAACGCCGCATTCCCGAAGCCACGCTCAACCGCATCACGACGGCGGGCGATCCCGCCGCGCAACGGGCGAAGGCCATTGAGATCGCGGTGGAAACCATCGGGCAACTGCAAAAACTTCAAGGATTGCGGGGCTTCTGCATATCGAGCGACGGTGACCCCGAGGCCGCCTTGCAAATCATCGAAAAATCCGGCCTGGGGAGTAACTAACCATGCCGGCCAAGTACGTCATCCATGCCAAACCGGCTGCGCCCCGGGTGCGGTCCGTAGGAAAGTTGGGGATTGTGGATTGGCGGGAAGACTGCGCCAGTTGCCACAACTGCGTCAAACGCGCCTGCATCTACGGCCTGTATCGGGACGAGGCCGACACGCTCCACAACGAACTGGGCTACCTCGATTACATCTATCAGTGCAAGGGCTGCTTGAGTTGCGTGCAGAACTGCACCAAGAACATTCTCACCCGCGTGGTCAATCCCGAATTCAACCGCCTGGGTGACGAGTATTACACGCCCGAGATCATATTGGCCACCTGGTATCAGGCCGATAC
>JBARBA010000503.1:0-12205 GCA_049792555.1 Anaerolineales bacterium | reverse complement strand
GCCCCAGGCTTTTGCCCAGTTCGGCGCGCGGGCCTTTGTCTTCCGTGCGCAGGATGACCCCGCCCAGGTCGAAGTAGACGGCGCGAATGCTCATTCCTTTGTCTTGTTAGCCTTTGTGGTGGGTTTGGCGGCAGCCTCATCAGGTTCAGGCGCAGCTTCCTGCGGTTGAGATGCCTCGGCGGCAAGCGCCTCCTGCCAATTTGGAAAAAAATGCTCCAGTCGATCACGCGAAACCTGGTTGGCCTTGCGACAGCGCGGGCAATGGGCATCGTAGTGATGCCGGTTTTCATCTTGCAGGCTTTGCAAAGCAGCCAGCATTTGTTCCCGCCCAATCGTGAAGGGTGTCTGACAGTAAGAGCAGCGTAAATTCATAGGGTCTCCTTTATCGGCACAACGTAGCGATTTTTGTCCAGAGTATCGAAAGTGCGCATCCTGCCCCTGGTATACATCGGGATGCAGCACATATTACAAGTATAGCCTAATTTTCATCAGGCGGTTTCCACCGGGACGATCACGGTAAAGGTCGAGCCTACTCCAAGTTGTGATTCCACAGTGATTTCACCTCCCATCAACGTGACAATTTCCCTGGCAATCGAAAGCCCCAGTCCCGCCCCCTGACGTTCGCGTTGCGCATAATTGCTGCCTCGCCGAAAGGCCTCGAAAATATCAGGCAACTGTTCAGGAGGAATGCCCGGCCCGCTATCTGTAATCTGGATGGAGAGTTTGTCCTTTTTCTCCATCGAAACCTTGACGTCGATGCCGCCCTGGTTGGTGAACTTGATGCCGTTCCCAATCAGGTTGACCAGCACTTGGTGCAACCGGTCAGGGTCGCCTAGGATCTTTGCCGGAACGTCAGGCGCGATCGCTAACGCATAGGAAAGGTTTTTTTGCTGGAGCAAACCGCCCAGCAAATGCCCGACTTTTATGAACATGGCGCGCAGGTCGAAGGGTTGATGGTTAAGTTTAAGCACCCCGGCCTGGATCTGTGCCTGGTCGAGGATGTCGTTGATCAGGTTTTGCAAACGCTTGCTGTTCTCAAGAGCACGGTTCAGGTGTTCGCTGAACTCTTCGCTGTTGGCTTTGCCCATTTGGCTTAACATCAAGAGCAGTTCGAGGTAATTCATCACGGCTGCCAGTGGTGTGCGCAGTTCATGGGAGCCGGTGGCCAGCAACGCATCCCTGGCATGCTCGATCTCATACCTGCGTGTCTCATCGCGGAAGACAGCCACCGTCCCGACTTCAGGCACGGGGGAAACCGTAACCGAGAAGACTTTTCGATTCCAATGGATCGTCTTCTCGATGGGTTTTGAAATGATCTGCCGCAGGTCTTTTTCAGGGATCATTTCGAATAACGCCGGGTTGGCAGAAAGCAGTTTGCCCTGCAGATCAATCACAACCACCCCATCGACGATGCTGTTAAGAATAGCTTGTTTATTGGCTGTTTCATGACGGGCGGTGCGGATGGCGTTGTTGGCGATGCTCATTTCCACGTAGGAAATGAAAGCGACAACCCCCAGGGTCATCACCGCATAATAGTTGACTATCTCACCACTTGGCGTAAGAATTTGCATCAACCCGAAGATGAGTACCCCAATGATAAAAACACTTTCAGGGGGAAGAATAACAGCGCCAACCATAATCGGCAGGACCCAGGTAATCAAGCTTCTCCCATTGTAGAGGTCGTGCGCAAAATCAGTGCCGGAAATCACGGCGATCAGGAAAGCGACAACGATGATTCCGATTAACCAACTGGGTACTTTTGGTGAGCGGTTGGCAGCCAGGAGAATACTCATCGCGATCATTGTAAGCAGCGATATTTTGATCAATAAATCACGCTGTGGTTTATCCACAGGGCGACCCATGAAAAGAAGTGTTACGATGATAGTCAGCAGCGCCATTAGCATGAAGATAACCAGCAAGGCATTCAGTATTACGCGCCGCCGGCGTTCATCTGTATCAAATGTATCGGGGACATAAAAAAAAGACTTGAACATTACAACTTCCTCTCGGTGTAGGCTGGTTCAAAATGCCTCAAACCGTGTTTCGAATTTAGTATCGAAAAGGATAACATAGAATCGAAATACCATCTTTCGGTTCGGTCGTTTTCAAATGGAGTTCAGGGAATTGAGCGCAAGCGAGGCGTGGAGATTTTCTGGTAGTTCGCCAGCTTCATCTCTCATTATATCGAATCCGCTCCACATCGCGCTCCACAGACTGGGCCTTCTGCCAGCCGACGGGATAGTAGAAGGTCTGACGCAGTTCGGGCGTCAGCAGGCTCGATGGACGGTAGCCGATGTAGGTGCCCCAAAACTGGTTCCAGCGGAACCACAGGATGCCCGCGAAACTCGTCCACAAGGCGCGCTCGCGGGCGGCGTGGAGCAGGTCGAAGCCGATGTTGGCCGTGACCATGCGGAAAAAGTCGTACAGGCTGAAGTGCGCTTCGGGATAAATGCCCTTGAAGGCCATCGCCTCGCGGCGGTAGCGGTTGAAAACCCCTTTGGGTGTCTCGTGGTGGATGTGGATCACCTCGGCCTCGGCCACGTAAGCAATGCCGTGACTTTGCGCCTGCGCCCATTTGGCCCAGGCCAAATCTTCCAGACCGGTCAGCGTCTCGTCGTACGGGTGCTCCGCCCACAGCGAACTGCGGATGCAGGCGTTGGCGTTGTTGCAAAACGGATGGTTTTGCCTGGGCTGCGACTGTTCCCCAAACCACTGCGCGAAAACCTGATGCTCTGAATATTGGGTTGTGCCCGGCAGTCCGCGCTGCTTGCCGTAGCTCAACGCAATCGACGGGTCGGCAAGCGGTTCGAGCAGGCGTTCAAGCCAGTCAGGGTAGACCGGGTAGACGTGCGCACTGGCAATGACAACCAGTTCCCGCGTCGCGGCCCGGATGCCCAGGTTCAGCGAACGCCCAAAGGTGAATTCCTGCGGCGCGATGCGCACGACCTTTGCCCCGTACGATTCGGCCACCGAAACGGTATCATCCGTCGAACCGGAATCGACCAGGATGATTTCGGCATCTTGCAGCGTCTGTTGGCGAATGCCTTCCAGCAGGCGTGGTAGGTGTTTGCCTTCGTTGAATGCGCGGATGACGATGGAACAGTTCATAATATACCTGTAGGGGCGCGGTTACCGCGCCCCTACGATTATTCCTCCAGCAAAAAATCCCCGCCCGCCAGCAGCCCCTTCGTCACTGCCGCCAGCGCCGGGGAGTTTTCGGGCAGCAGTTGCGCCGGGTCGAACATTTTCAGGCGCGCGTTGACCGGCAGGATGCCGCGCTCCAGGAAGTCGCCAAAGGGCAGGGATGTGCGGAACAACTGGGTATACAAAAAGCGGCGCGCATTGCGGCGAAACTCAACGGGAACGTCGATTTTGTCGGTTTTCAGGAAACGCTCCAGCATGGCGCGATACTCGTCGACAGACTGCGGGAAAAAGACGCTTGGGTACTGCGTAAAGCGCGCCTTCCCGGCGCTCAAGACCGCCGCGCCCATGATCGACGCTTCCAGCCCGATGGTCGAGTTGTAGATCAGCACGAACGCGGCGCGCGCGATTAACTCGTACGAACTCAAAAACTCGCGCGGCGGCACGAACATCACATTTGGCATCCCGGCCACGCCGCGCGCCGCCGCCCAGGCCGCCACGCTCTCCTGGCTTTCCTTGCCGGGGCGGGTCTCATCGGGGTGGGCGCGGATGACGAACAATGTTTCCGGGTGGGTGCGCGCCACGTCCAGCACCAGGTCGAGCCAGACGAACATATCCGTGAAAACCGTGTTGGCGTGCGGCTGGCTGGTATCGAAGATGACGTTGGTAAAGACCGGCACAAGCTTTTTGAAACCGGCGGCCTTCGCCAGGAAAACCTCATCCAGGCCCTTGATGTCGGGCCAAAACTTAATCCCGGCCATGCTGAAATTTCCCTGGAAGCGCTTTTGCAGATAAGCGTCCAGGCGCGCGTTTTGTTCGTCGTTCAGTTCGAAGGATTCGGGGATGGAAATGGGATAAGCGGTGGCCTCGCCGTTGGTAAAGAACCCGCTCATCGGCTGGAGTCCCACCTCGTGAGTCATCACCCGGACGCCTCGCTGAGTCGCCACCCATTTGGCGGTCGCTTCGGGGTAGAACTGCCCGTTAAAAACCACCAACGCTTGCGGGTGGGTTTGTTCCAGGAGCGACTCAAACGCCGTGGCAACCGTCCACGCGGAGAGAATGTATTCGCGCAGGAAAAATCGCGTTGTTTCGTCATCCAAAAGATTATGCCGGCGCAGGATCCAGCGCAGACCGGGCAAACACAACGCTCCAAGCGGGACGCCCTGCCAGGTGACATCAACCAATTCTGCGAGCGACAGGCCGCCGATGGCTTTCTCCAACTCTGCATCGCGCCGAAAGCTGAACGGACGCGCGTCCGCGCCGGTATACAGCGTGGACGATTGGTACATGCACGAGCGGCAGGGCGGCGCTTTTTCGGGGCGCTCGCGGTCGGTGCCGAGCACACAGCGGCTCATGCCCGCCTTGCAGGCAAAGAAAATCACCGGCGCGCCCTGCAAACGCAGCCCCCACGAAACCAGCAGGTGAAAGGCGCTGTTCCACGAAAGATCGTCCAGGCCACTGGAGGCTTTGAAAAAGATGATCGGCTGGCCTTTGGCTTGTGGCGCGGCGCTCTCCACCCGGCGCGCCATCTGGAAGATGCGCCAGTTGTTGAGATGCCGCGCGAGGCGGCGCTGGATGCGGTCGGTGTAGAAGGCTTTCATAGCCCGCCCATTGTAACAGAGGCGAGGAAAGAATCTCTGTTAACATCGGCAGTTCCAGGTTTGAAAAGAAACGCCGACAAGAGCAGACGGGCGCGAGCTTAATGAAAAAGAGCAAGGCGCATTTGGCCTTGCTCTTCTCTTCTCACTTCCCGGTTTGCTATCGCTCATGCCGCCGCAGGGACATTGGCTTCGGCGGGCGCGCAGCGGGTGTAGGCGAAGTCGCTCATGCGCGTGCCGCCGATGCGCTCGAACGCCCGGAAGGATATCCATTGGTCTTCCAAGCCGGCCAACAGGCAGCCGGGAAAAAGCAGAAGTACGAATAACACGTTAGTCAAATACCCTGCGGAATGTCGGGGCAGGCAGGTGGTTCTCGAAGAATCGAATCTTTTGATATGCAAATCGGTTATAATTTTGCCATCAAGGAAGCAAGAAAATGTCACCGACGATTTATCGTGAAGGCCAGTATCGGTTTTACTTCAATAGCAACGAAGAATCTCGTCAACATGTCCATGTGGAAGGGCAAAATGGAAAAGCAAAATTCTGGTTGGAGCCTATCCTTGCCCTGGCAGATTATCATGGTTTGAAGGCGCATGAGTTGAAGGAAATCGAGAAAATGATCGATAAGCGCCAGCAGGAGTTCAAAGATGCCTGGAACGCACATTTCCCCCGGTAAGAGTCAAATTACCGCCATCGAAGACGACGGCTTTTGGCTTTTGACTGCTGAAGGCGAGTTCTTCGTTTCCTTCGAGCGTTATCCCGCTTTTGAGCAGGCCATCGTCAGCCAGGTTTTCAACTTTCGGGAAAGTTTCGGCGATTTCCATTGGGATGAGTTGGATATTGACATCGAATTGGATGCGCTCAAACACCCGGAAGGGTATCCGTTGATCTTCCAGGCCGTCCAACAGCCACAGGTGGCCGAGAAGAAGCCAAAATACAAATAACACAAAGTCCCCGCTGCCGGGGACTTTATATTTCTTTGGAACTACCTGCTTGTCGCACTTTTCGGCAAGGCGGGGACTGTTGCGCCCAATGATCGGGGCTTGTCGCCTTACCACTCATTACTCTCCTTATACCCCAGCCGCACCAGTAAATCTCTATTGGCATCTTTAAAAAACTCTATTCCCGTTTAATCTTCCTTCTTTTCCCGTAGCGCCAACTGTGGAAGTTTTTCTCCCGCCGCATAGCTGACCGATATTGCAGACGCGGCTCCAACCGCCCGCGCAAGCGCCACATTGACGTATTGGTTCAGGCTGACGCCCTCACGCTGCGCCATTTCGGCAATTTGGCGGTGAAGCGAACGCGGCAAGCGCAGCACGAATTTGCCGCTATAGTCTTCATCCGGTTGTGGTTCCGGGATGGGAAGACCTTCCTTAAGCGCGACCGTTAGCCAGCCGCGCATGGCATCCTCAATCATCTCGCCCAGTTCTTCAAAAGTATCAGCCTGGGTGAGACAACCGGGTAATTCTGCCACCTGCGCCACCCAACCGGGGTCTTCATTGTTGTTGTCATGCACCACCTTGATGGTGTACGGTAATTTCATGTATTCGTTTACCATTTGGACTTTTGACAAGTTCAAGGGTTGCCAAAAAGGGTGGAACTGCATGAAAATTGGGAGTTATGGACAACCAATTTCAGCAGTTCCGATGTAAAGTTTACCAGAACTTTAACAACTATAAGCGAACCGATACGCTCATGGATTTGGTGGATGCTCTCAGCAGTAACGTCACGGCCAAATCGGTGGTTGAATTAACCTTGAACCCGGAATTTCGGCGGACATATACTGCCCTGAACAAAGCACTGGCAGTGGAATGTCTTAGCGACCAACAACTTGCGCGTTTGGCAGCGACGACAATAGATTTGCCAAAAGCTCGGAAATTCCAGCTTCTGGGTTCAGATGTTACTTCAAACCCACGGCCATACGCAGAGACATTGAAAGATCGAGGTTTTGTCTATCAGCCCAACACGATCAAAGGGAATAAGCCGATCACGATTGGGCACCAGTACTCATTTGTGGCCTTGTTACCGGAGCGTGACAAGGGAAAGATGGGTCCATGGGTCGTTCCGCTGGCAATGCGACGTGTGACCAGCCAGGAAAACAAAGAATTAGTTGGAGCCCAACAGATAAGAAGCCTGCTCGAAGACGACAAGTTGCCATTCCGTACAGAACTATGCGTTGAAGTAGTGGACAGTTCCTATAGCAAACCGGCTTACCTGAACGCAAATCGAGATAAGGGGAACTTGGTTACGATTGCACGGGTACGGGGTTCACGCACCTTTTATCATGCACTTGCTCCAGATGCAGAAACACAGGGCAAAAAAGGACACCCGACTTGGTATGGGACGCCTTTTCGCCTGAAAGACCCCCAAACATGGGGAGCGCCAGATGAAACAGCCGAGACAACCTTTGTCAGTCAGCGCAAAGTAACTTACCGGATCGAAATCCAAGCTTGGCACAATCTAGTGATGCGTGGGACAAAAGATATTCCGATGCGTCAAGCTCCTTTTACTCTGGTCAAAATTTGCTGGTACAACCAAAAGGGTGAGGCTCTATTTCACAAACCGCTCTGGTTGATTGTGATGGGCGACAGGCGCGCTGAACTTTCCTTACTCGATATTTACGAGGCTTATTTGCAGCGTTATGACCTGGAGCATTTCTTCCGCTTTGGCAAGCAAAAGTTGCTCCTGAATAAATTCCAGACCCCCAACGATCGACACGAAGCAAACTGGTGGAGACTGGTGGCGCTGGCTTATTTGCAGCTTTGGGTAGCCCGAAATTTGGTTTCTCAACTACCACGTCCTTGGGAACGCTATTTGCCGTCCGTTCGAAACAAGCTGATCACTCCAGCCGCCGCACAACGCGACATGAGCCGAATTATTCGGCAGATTGGAACACCATCCCCTTCACCCAAACCTCGAGGTAAATCCACGGGACGACGAATAGGAACCGTGCTTACCCCAAGAAAACGCCTTGCGGTCATAAAAAAGACCAAAACCTGAGCTTTTCGGTACGTTTATATGGTTGTAAAGGTACTTCCTTGCCCTTCCCAAATCGCAAGGCCATTTCAACTTGTCAAAAGTCCAATTATGGAAACTAATATTAATGGAAAGGTACTTATTTGGTATAGAAATAGAGAAGATGAATATGAAGCTATATATGTTGATGTAGATGTTGCAGATTTTGTTAACGAAATTCAGAACGTTTCAATTGCAACTCCAACCCCACAACCCTAATAATCCCCTGTGTCCGCTATTGAGTCAGCATAGACTTTTCGCTAAAAACCATATTCAGAGGATCAAGATATGAAAAAGATCGTTTTCTCCCTGCTGATCTGCGCTTTGCTGTTGAGCGCCTGCGCAACCACGCTGGCTTCAAAGACTTCTGAAACAGCTACGCTCACTCCACACCCAAGCCAGACTCCTACGCAAACTGCAACACAAACCATCACCCCCGCTCCAACACTTACCGAAACGCCAACTGTTACGCCGACAGAAACTCCGGTAGTTCAAGAAACGATTACATTTAAAGATAAAGATGGAAATGATATCCTGGACGCAGATGGAAAACCTCTGACCGTAGACGAGTATCATGACACACAGAAAGCCCTTGATGCTATATTAGCGGAAACGGATTGGTTTCGTGGTGACGAAGATAAGGCCATTTATTCATTAATGGGTGACAACAAAGAGGATATTTCTTTTCTTAGATTATTTCAAAAAATTCCCGGATTTCAATTCTACTTAGGGTTTACTTTGCCGCATAAATCAGAACCGCATAAATCAGATAATTTTTTTCCGATAACACTTGTTGAAGTTGATGAAGGAACGTTTGTGTTTTTTAAAGAAAAAGGCAAAGACGTAGCTATATTTATCGATAAAAGTCCTAGCAGCTTGTCGGAGAAGTAAGCACGTTAACAACCTGAACAGCGATGTGATGCCGAACTGGCGGTTGATTCGCTAAAATCGAGATCAAAAGCGAGATTCTTGGGTCTAATTTCCTGTACTGTCTGACTACAGGCGCGTTAAAGCAGCCCCTGCTCGATCCACAAGGTATGCATACGCTTTATGTTGAATGCCAGACAAACCAAAGACCATTCGCCAGCGGCAGCGGCCAAACCTCGCAAGGAAAACTGGCGGAACCCCAGGGTTTCTTTGATGATACCGATAACAGGTTCCACGGTACATTTGCGCAAGCGATAAATGGCGTGCCCGATCTCAGTACGCAGCTTGTAAGCCATCTTTTCTTTGGGGCTGGCTGTTGCGGGGGGTGGCTCCGGGAGCGTGTCAAGCAAACTGTCCACGCTTTTGAAGTGTGGTTGGCGGCCAGTAGCAATGTAAGGTTCAACACTTCGCTGTTCTATGCCAGTAATATTGGCTTCACTGAAGAAGCCATTGTCCAACGCCGCTGCTTCAGGCTTACCTATTTCAGGCGAAATGGCGTCCAATGTGGGTAAAGCTTCCTGTTTGTCGTTTGGGTGATTAGACAACGAAGTTGCCACTATCAGCATATTGCTTTGATCAACTGCCGCCTGTGCGTTGTAATGCTGATCGAAACCATCATTGGTGCTATTCTTCATAATGCGCGAGTCAGGGTCAGTGAAATTGTATTGGTCTTTGTCGCGTGGCCCTGCTTCGGGTGGTTTGGGTGCTCGTCCGCCCGGTTTGCGCGAATTGCGGCGGGCTTTTTCTTCCCGCTCACGCAGCTTGGCTTCATATTCGGCCTGTTCGGCAGCGTAACGTTCCTGCGCCCGCGCTTCCAATACTCTTTTTGCTTCGCCCAATTTCTCTAATCGCTTTTGACGAATGGCGATCTCATCTTCAACAACAAAGGCATCTGGCAAGATAACATCACCTTGATCGGCCTGTTCTCCCAGAGTAAGCAACTTGGCAACATCTGCTTTCAACTGTATTTCCAATTCAAGCAAACGTTTATGGCTCACCGCATGGCTCTTGGAAGCATCTGCATGAATCTTGCTGCCATCCAGACTCAAATTGCCCAACTTCAACATCCCAGCCAATTTCGCCAGCAGCAGAATCTCCACAAACAGTATTTGAATCTCTGGCAAAAAAGCTTTACGAAAGTGCGCTATCGTGTCATGATCCGGATGAAAACCGCTTGCCACAAAACGAAAACCAAGATTCTCGTAGGTAGCTTTCTCAATCTTGCGAGAACTGAATACACCTGAAGCATACCCGTAGAACAGCAACGCTAACAATATCTCTGGCGCAAAACCCGGCCTTCCCAGTGCTGCGTAGCGGGCATATATTCGGCTCAAATCCAATTGAGCCACAATATCCACAACGAAACGCGCCAGATGATTGGCTGGCAGCGCTTCTCGCAAACTGACGGTCGAGTTAAGTGCCAATTCGTAATCAGGTGTTTTGAATTTTCTGCTCATTTTCAAAGTGTATCATCCCTTGTCGGTCTTTTCCGACAAGCTGCTAGTACATGTGGGCGTAAACGAATGGTGAGTTCGTAGTAGCGACTTCAGTCGCTCACCCGGCCTAAAAGCGACTAAAGTCGCTACTACAAGCTTATGGGTTATTTAAGCCCAGGTGTACTAGCTTTGTTGAAACAGAGTTTTTTTCTGCAAACAATATTCCAACTCCAACCTCGCAATCCTGATAACATCCTAACCGCTCCTGACATGCTGACGGTGCTTGGCAGCGATTATCATGGCGAGCAGAGCCACACCTACGTCCCGGCGGATGTTTGTCCGTTTCGCTAAAATAACCGCAGCAGTCAAATCATAAAAGAGCCGGAGATTCGCATCTGGTTCTTTTGATACCGGAGATATTTGAAATACTTGACATTTCCGCAGAACTCTTTATAATACAGGTGGCTTTGCTTTGCAAAGTGAAGCGGATATAAAAAGGAGGTACCCATGCAGGAAAATCTTGCTAAAATTCGTTTTATTACCATTTACTACTCCTACTTTCTAGGGCTGCGCTCCGTCGTCATGGGAATTTTTCTGGCAGTCAGCATGCTCCCGAAACAGGGCGATCTGACCATCCCATGCTCGCTGCTCCCGCTGGCCATTCTGGCTTACATTTGGGTTGACCGCTACTACGCGCGGACCTATGGGCGGGTTAAGCCCAGGATCAAAGACCGCAATTGGCAAATAATCATGTACATTGGGCTTGGGGTGTTCAGCTACCTGGCGTTTGCGTTTGACACAGAAAAGATACTGCCCATCAGCGCACTCGGTCTGGTATTGGCCTCAATTACCTTCATCGGTTTTCTCGGTACGACGGAAGAGCAGAGAAAAGATTCCCTCGCGTTTTTCCCGGAGATATTCATTGCTGCGGTTATCCTCGCCATCGTCAGCCTGCTGCCGCTCACCGGTTTCATCTGGTGGCAAGCGCTTGGACTGCAATCATTGGTATCCGGGGTTCTGGCGGTGGATGGTATCCTGCTAATCATCTCAGGCATCTGGGCGCACATCCGCCTGACGCGTACTCTGACACCCGGAGAGGAAAGCGTAAATGGAAACACCCTTTGAAGAACTCGCCAACCTGGATAAATTTATTCACGAACCGGCGCGCCTGGCAATCCTGACCGCCTTATCTGCCTGCGAAAGCGCTGACTTTCTCTTCCTGAAACGGCTGACTGGATTGAGCGACGGGAATTTATCCAGCCATATCACCAAACTGGAAGAGGCCGGTTTGGTCGAAATTCAGAAACAATTTATCGACAAAAAGCCCAGTACAGAAATTCGGATCACAGGCCAGGGTATTACGGCAGTTCAAAAGCACTGGGAACAACTAAGCTCCATCAAAAAAAATGCTGCCCAATGGAAAAAGGACCAGATCGGAAAATAGGCAGTCCTGTTTTGTAGGAGAACGTTAAAATAGGTTTTTATGAGAAGCATACTATGTTTATGATCCTGTTCGAACGAGCCTGGGAAATTTTGACCCAAAACCGGCGCGCATACCTGGCGCTCAATGCGCTCTACTATGGATTGATGATCCTTGCCATGATTTATTTATATTTCGACCATGCGTTGCACGATTCCTTCCTGAAAGCGCACGGCGCTTCGTTTATGCTCGGCCCGCTCACGCTGAAAGCCCCCTTCGACTTTATGCAAGCGCTCACCGTGGTTGGAAACGCCTTTATGCTCAACCTGTTGGGGTCCAGCTACGGGGAAATCACCCTGCCCTCGTTCCTCGTCCCGTTTGCGGGGGTCGCCATCGGCCTGTACCGCGCCGTCATCCTGGGCATCGCCTTCTCGCCGGCCGACCCAACCGTCGCGCGCATCTTCCTGCCCCACCTGCCGACCCTGCTGCTCGAAGGGCAGGCCGCCGTCCTTGCCATGCTGGGAGTATACGTCCACGGGCGGGCGCTTTTGTGGCCCGAAACCGTCGGCCAGAAAAGCCGCTGGAAAGCGTACGTCGAAGGCTTTCGTCAAAGCGGAACGATGTACGTGCTGATCATGCCTGTGTTGCTCATCTCTGCGGTTTACGGA
>JBARBA010000502.1:0-3415 GCA_049792555.1 Anaerolineales bacterium | reverse complement strand
GCTTGAAGTAAGTCATAATGTCGTGCAGGCTGCGCGAGAAGCGGTCGAGGTGGTGACAGACAATGGCATCGATCTTGCCGTCATAGACTGCCTGGAGCATGTTCTGGAAATCTTTGCGCTTGGTGTTGGTACCGGTTTGGCCCTCGTCGCGGAAAACCTGGACGAGGGTCCAGTTGGGCTTCTTGTTTTTGATGAACTCGCGGCACAGGCGTTCCTGGGCATCGATGGAGTAGCCCTGAACTTGTTCCTGTGTGGAAACCCGCACATAGATGGCCGCCTTGCGCGGCAGGGCAGCCTGGTTTTTGTCTTCATATAGTCCGGGCGCTCTGGCCTTCGAGCGAGCAGCCTGACCAATAGGCAGGGCGCTGGACTGGGCCGTCGAGGCTCTTCGAGAGGGGGGGGTGGGTGCAGCTTCTGATTCGGGCATCGGATTCTCAGGATGTGGCTGAATAAGTGTTTTTGGCTCCTATTAATACCACAAAATCAAGAGTTCTCTTTCTTGTTGGTGGTGAGAATAATGATGATCAGATTTTTGAGTTCCCTGGCATCCGGGCCTCCGGTGAACCTGGGTGTGCGCTTGGCGCTGCCATTATCTTTCTTCTTGCTGCTGGATACCACCAGCCGTGTTTGGTGTGTCGTCTTGCGGTCAGCGGCAAGTATCTGACGAACAGAGTCGGCCAAAAGAGTTCTCGACGCTTTAGGGGCGGGAGGTAACTTTCTTGTTCGAGACTGTGGCCTGGAAATGGCCCAGAACTTACTATGATGTTGTGGCATAAAATAGTAATCCTGTGAAAGCCAATGAGTAAACAGGGTATCAGGTCGGAACGCCATCCAGCGGCAGGCAGATCGTAAAGGTGGAACCCACGCCGAGTGTGGAAGCGACCGAAATCTGGCCGCCCATGCCTGTGACAAGCTGCTTGGCAATCGACAGTCCCAACCCGGCTCCCTGGTGCTCGCGCTGGACGTAGTCGCTGCCGCGCCGGGAGGGTTCGAAGATATCGGGCAACTGATCGGGCGGTATACCGGGGCCGGTATCGGTCACTTCGATGCACAGGGCCTCTTTTTCGGGAAGCGAGACCTTGACCCAGATACCGCCCCGGGTGGTGAACTTGATGGCGTTGTCGAGCAGGTTGACCAGCACTCTGCGCAGTTGTTCGGGATCGCCGGTGATCTCGGCGGGCACATTTCGGGCAGTCTTCAACTCAAAAAGAAGCTGCTTCTTTGTGAGGCGCGCTTCCATCAGGTCAAGGGTTTTGTTAAGCAGGGTGGGCAGGTTGAAGGCTTGTTGCTTGAACTGCGTCGTCCCGGTCTGGAGTTGCTTTCGATCAGGGTTTTCAAAGAAATAGCCCGGGTGTACGCCGAAAGCATCCGCCAGGCTTTGAATGACCTTGAAACTGGGGTTGGTGGCGTTTCCGGTGCGCAGCTTCCAGAGATGGACACGGGTCAGGATGCCCTGGGTGGCATCCAGGATGTCCGCCGGTGTATAGGGCGTTCCATCCGGCTTTGTTTTTTCTTCGAAGAGACGCTCCAGCTTTTCGGCAAAACTGTTATTTTCGGGGATTTCCATCTCTCATCTCCTCCGCTATTTCTTGCTCGAATGGTTCCGGGACTTAATCAGCCTACAAATTCGTTAAGCGCCATTATTACACGTTAACCAAAATCCCGGAACGGGCGAACGTCCCACCTTTACAGGGGCGAACGTCCCAATATTGAAAAATGCCCCGTTTCGGGGCATTTTACGGCAGAGACTCAGAGACTTCCGAAGTTTCTAAAACTTCGGAAGTCTGGTCTCTATCGCTTCAACCTCACGGACACAGTCGTTCCATCATCCACGACCGAGGTGATGGTAAGCGTCGCGCCGATCATGGCGGCGCGCTCGCGCATGCCCATCAGCCCGTAATGGCCGGACGGCTCGTGGTTTGTATCTTTCATGCCGACGCCGTCGTCTGTGACCTCGATCACCAGGGCATCCCCATCCTTTTTCAAGGTCACAACGATGTTATAGGCGTCGGCGTGTTTGATCGCGTTCGAGAGCGCCTCCTGGACGATC
This sequence comes from Anaerolineales bacterium, assembly GCA_049792555.1. Lineage (GTDB taxonomy): Bacteria > Chloroflexota > Anaerolineae > Anaerolineales > Villigracilaceae > UBA5195. The sequence goes on along the minus strand of JBARBA010000502.1, from coordinate 1,365 downwards.
CTGTAGACGGTTGTGATGGTTTCGTCGTCCAAAGCGGCGAGCTCGGGCAGCAAATTGTCCAAACTGATTTGGGTTTTTTTCCCTGCCAGCGGTCTGAGCTTATCGATCAAGTCGTCCAGCGCCTCCGCAATATCCCCTTCCAGCAAGGGCGTGCGCTCGTTATCGATGATCTGGCGCACGCTGGCTGCGGCCTCTTGCAGTTTCGCGGCCAGGCCGGGCTGCGAGGCCAGAATAAAGGGCAGTTGCAGCAAAATGGTGTACAAAACACTGTCGTGCAGCTCGCGCGCCGTTTCGCGCCGGTGCTCTTCTTCCACCCGCACCATGCGTTGGGCCAGGCCGCGCAGCGTCTCGACCGCCGCCAGGTTGGCAAGCGCCAGGGCAACAAACCGGGCGACGGTATGGATGTTTTCCATATCCTGGTCGGAATAGTAATTTCCGTTCAGGCGGTCGCCCAGCACCAGGACGCCGTGCAGCGCGCCGTTATAGACGATGGGCGCAAAGACGCGCCCCCACTCGAGGGCGGCCCAGCGTTCGGTCGTTTCGGGCGAGGCTACGGCCCAAACGCTGATGGCGCGCGTGGGCTGGTCGGCTTGAAGCAGAAATTGGCAGATTTCGTCGTCGACCAGCGCCGGGCCGTCGGCCCCGTTTTGCGGGAGTTCGAGGCGGCCATCCTGCGCCAGCAGCAGTTTGCTTTCCTGGATGTGCAGTTGCTCCGCAATCTCCACCCGCAGCATCTCGTCGAAGTCGCGCCGGTCGGTGATTTTGGATAGATGTTCGGCCAGGCGCGTGGTCGAGATTCTGAAGTCATACGAGACCTTGTACAGCACCAGGTCGACCCCGACCTGGATCCTTCTGCGCAATACCGTCACCAGCACGACGGCAAGCACGCCGCCAAACTGAATGGCTTCCGGCGGGCCATGCAGCCAGGTCAGGACGCTGACCGTGCTTGTCGAAACAAGCCAGGCCAGCGCGACCACGATGCCCCAGGCCAGGGCGCGGTTGACCAGCAGGTCGATTTTCAAGAGCTTGTGCTGGCGTATGACGTAGCTGTAAGACAGCGGGATGCAGACCAGCATGAAGACGGTGACATTGCCCGGCAGCCTGACGAACTGTGGGCCGAGCACAAGGTTGGGCAATGATGTGAGCAGCAAAACAGGCAAAACGCCGAGCAGCGTGCCGAACAGGATAATCAGGGCCTGGCGTTTGGTTTCGGTGTCCTGCACCGCAAAGCAGTTTTTGAGCAGCAGGCCGATGTTCGCCAACCAGGTCAGGATAAAAATGTATCGAATGATTGTGCCTGAGGCGAGCGCTTCGGGCGGCAAGGCATCGCCCGCGATGCGCTGCGAGGCGTCGGCCGCCAGCGCC
>JBARBA010000501.1:0-9698 GCA_049792555.1 Anaerolineales bacterium | reverse complement strand
CCAGCGCGCCAACCCGTCAGCGCCGCCGAAAAGGGGCGAAGCAGCGCTGACCTGCAAACTGCCTGCCGCCGGTTCGTAACCCACCGGCAGCGAGGCGTCGAGCGCGCGCGCGGCCAATTGCTCCAGGTCGGCGGCGGCGGCGTAATGGGCGTGGAATTCGGCGCGCATGGTCAGCGTCAGTTTGCCGCCCGGTTCGCCCGGCGCCGGCTTATAAGTCTCGTCGAGCACCTTCGAAAAGCCAAACGACGACGCGAAAACCACATCGCCATTCTTTAATTGCGCCGCAAGGCGGCTTTTGGCTTGAGTCTGGATCGCCGCCAGCAGGCGGTTGTGCAGCGTCTGGCGGTCGGCGTCGGTGGGAGCAGCCATTGCCAGGTCCGCGCCGCCGCGCATGGGCGAAAGGTTGATAACGCCCAGCGAAAGGCCGAGCGGCCCTTCGAAAGCCGTCACTGCCGCAACCGGAACGTTGCCCGCCGAACCGAGCGCCAGGGCGCGCACGCGCGCATAGGCGATTGACCCGTTGCCGAGCGGCACCTGGGTCGCTTCAAGGGTGGCAAAGCGCGCGGGCGGGTCTGAAAGGGTCAGCACCACCGTCCCAACCGGGACATCCACAGCCGCCGCCCCCAGATTGGTGAAACGAACAGTCCCCTCCGCCGCTTGGTTTGGCGCGACCGTCTCGCCGCTGGCGCGCATCGAATCGTTCATCTCGACGTCAAACGTCAACAAGCGCGAAGGGATGACGCCCGCCAGCGAGACCTGCGCCGCGTCCGGCTCGGCGCTGACGTCGATCTTGACGCTCTGCGGTCGGGTGGGCGCGTCCAGGCGGATTTCGGCGGAAGGCATGAAAAAGAGCGGGATGAGCAGCACGGCCAGCACGCCCAACGAAAAAACGACCAGCCGGGCCGCCGCCGACCAGCCGGCGAACGGGTCGGGATCAGGCAACGCGGCGCGGACGGCGCGCAGGTCGAGGCGCGGAGAATCTGCATCGAGCGCAGGTCGCTTTGGATGGACGGTGGCGCGCAGCGGCCAGGTTTTGCGCTGGGCCTGACTGGCTTTGGAGAAGACCGGCAAATCCATCCGGCGGGCGGCGGCGCGGATTTCGGAGTCGCGCGTGACCAGGCCCAACTCCGCGCCGAGCGCGAGGGCGTGACGGCGCAGCAGCGTCAGGTCGAACGGGCGCACGTCCACGCGGCCCTTGCGCGGCCAGACCAGCAGGATGCGCGGCGTCTTGGCCCACGACATTTTGTCGCGGATGGAGATGGCGTCGTCATGTGTTTCGAGCAGGATGAGTTGGGTTTTCATGATTTTCGGTTGAAAAGTTGGAAGGTTGAAAGTTGAAGGTCGCAACCAACTTTACTATTCACGTTGATTATACCCGCCCAGGCAACACATGTATTGCCAGCGCTGTTATCCCTTTTCCTCGTTATCGCAGCAATCATCTTCAAGACCGGCGGCTTTTTCGAAGGATTCCTTGCCTTCGTTGATCGAGAAATAGATCAAGCCGAGCGCGCCGAGGCTATCGACAAAGCCAAAGCCCGTGAATTGATAGATGATGCTGGAGGCCAGCAACACCAGCGACATATAAATGCAGACCATCGTGCAATTTGCGTCCGCAAGGATGGGGGCCGAGCCAAGCGCGCGGCCCACTTTGCGCTTGCCCAGTAGTAAAATCCACATGGCCGCGATGGAGATGAGTGAAATCACAAAACCGGGCAGCGTCGTTGTGGGTTTGTGCGCCGTGAAAAGATTATAGACGGCGGTTGCGCCCAGACCGGCGGCCAGCAGGTAAAAGGATGCGCCGGTGATGCGCAATGCCGTCCGCTCGAACGGCGAACGCGGGGCGTCGCTGTTTTGACCGATGCGCAGCACCATTGCCAAAATGCCGATGCCCGACAGCACCTCGATGAACGAGTCGATGCCGAAGCCGAAGAGCGTCAGCGTCTCATCCTGCGCGCCAAAGTAGATCGAAACGAGGCCCTCGGCCAGGTTATAGAAAATGGTGAACAGCGCCAGCCATAGCGCGTATTGCCAGTATTTTTTGACGGATGTTTGGGCAAGAGTGGTCAAGGGGGTACTCCTAAGATTTTGTCTTTTCATCAGAGACCGTTGCAAAATTTTGGGATGTGCCCGGCGACAGGCCCAGAATGGGAATCTTTATGTTTGAGAAGCAGGTGGCTCATTGACACTCTGCCACAAACGCAACTGATCTCTACGTTGTTGCACATTACACGCGGTCTGTAAGTTGCAGCCCTGGCAGCCATCCGAACAGGGAGAATACGGATGGATATGCCCGGAGCGCTGCAAATGTTCGAGCATGGCCTGTATCATCTGGGGAGAAACGCCCAGTCGAACGGCCAGGGCATTGGTTTCCAGTGTTCCACCGGCACGGATTTCGTTTAACAATTGTTCGAGCATGGCTATAACCCCAAGAAACGTGCAATATGATAGACTGCGCTTCCGGCGCCCATGGAAATCACCAACAACATACCTACATTGAACATGGTCCAGCGCCATGAACCGGTCTCCTGACGAACAGCCGCCACCGTTGCCATACAAGGGATAAACAGCATTGTCACTACGAGGAAGGAAAGCGCGGAAGCGGTAGAGAAGGAAGCTGTCAGAACCTGCGACAGGCCGCCAGCCGAATTGCTGCCAAACAGGACACCCAGCGTGGCAATCGCATTCTCTTTGGCGGGGAAACTGGTCAGCAGCGCTACTGTCAGACGCCAGTCAAAACCCATCCAACGTCCCACCGGTTCGATAAAATGACCAAAACGGACCAGGAAACTGGTTTGCAACTCGCCATCAGGGAAAAACGAGAGCGCCCAGACAACCAACGCCATTGCCAGGATCGTCGTCCCAGCCTTTTTGACAAAGGATATCGAACGCTGCCAGACCAGCAAACCAATCGTTCGCGCATTGGGCAGGTGATAAAGGGGCATTTCCATAATAAAGGCTGAACGCTGGCCCTGGAAAATTACCCGATTAAGCAAAGTTCCACTCATGACCAGCATCAGTAACGAGAATAAAACCAACCCCCAGGATACGTATATTGCATTTGCGCCGAAAAAAGCCGGGGCCAAAAAGGCGACCACCGCCATCCGCGCTGTACACGGTACCAGCGGAGCAATGAGCGTGGTCAGCAGGCGCGCCTTTGGCGAGTCGATTGTCCGCGTTCCCATGATGGCGGGCACATTACAGCCAAACCCCAAAAAGAGCGGCAGGAATGACTTGCCATGCAAGCCCATCAGGTGCATCAAATTGTCCATCACGTAAGCGGCGCGCGCCATATACCCGGTGTCTTCCAGTAAGGCAAAAGTCGCAAAAAAGATGATCATAATGGGCATAAAAGTGATTACCGCGCCCACGCCGCCGATGACGCCACCTACCAACAGGCCATGCAGCCAGAGCGGGGCGTTAATCAACCAGGCGCTGACCATTCCTCCCAAACGGGAAACCACTTGCACGGACAGCCATGCCTGAACGGGCGAACCAATCGTAAAGGTCAGCCAAAAGACCAGGCCAAGGATCCCGGCCAGGATCACCAGCCCCCAGAAGGGATGCGCTGCCCAACGGTCAAGCCGCTCCGTCAGGCTGATCTGTCCAACCCTGGGACGTACAACCGCTGCGCGCATCATCCGCGCAATCCACTCGTAGCGTCCTGATGCCACGGCCAAAAAGGCATCGTCATGCTGAATCAGTATGGCATTTACCGCTTCCCAGTTTGAAGCTGGGAGAGCGGCGCGCATGGTAAGGGTCATTTCAGTGTCCCCTTCCAGAAGTTTGAGCGCTGCCCATTCGGATGGGTAGGGGACAGGAACATAACCACTGATATGGCGCATAATCTCATTCAGAACATTACGGTGGTCGGCGCGAATTTCGGGCAAATGCGGCATGGACACCCGCTGACCTGCCAACATCTCACGAACGACACTCAGCAATTCCTTCGCTCCCGTGGCGCGCGTCGCTGTCATCGGGACGACAGGCACACCCAGGGCTGCTTCCAGAACATCCGGCTCAACCCGAATCCCCTCCTGCTCGGCCACATCCATCATGTTTAATACGACCAGGAGCGGAGCAGGTAAAGTGATCAGTTCGGAGACCAGGTAAAGACTGCGTTCGAGATTGGCGGCACTGACAACTGCGATGACCAGATCAGGGGATTCGCGCAAAATGAACTCGCGCGCAATCACTTCCTCGGGCGAGTTGGCCGTCAGGCTGTACGTTCCGGGCAAATCAACCAGGTTTAATTCCCGCCCATCCAGAAGGAAAATACCTTCACGGCGATCTATCGTTTTGCCGGGCCAGTTGCCCACGTGCTGGTTTAACCCGGTAAGCAAGTTAAACAGTGTAGACTTGCCCATGTTGGGCTGTCCAGCCAGGGCGATCAGTGGGGTTTTTGTCCTCACAGAAACCGGCCGGCGTGCTACAGATACAGGAGCATCACAGCAATCACTCATTCCTGCCTCCGTTGTACAAAAATCTTGGCGGCTTCTCCCCGGCCCAGGGCCACACGAGTCCCGCGCACGGTAACGATTAATGGCCCATGCCCATAATTTTGGGTCATATCTACTGCCACACCCGGCGTGAAGCCAAGCGAAGCCAGTCGGTTGGTGACCAACCGACCATCTGTAAACGATAAAACGGTGCCGTGTTCGCCCGGCACCAATTCATCAAGAGGAATTTTTTCGACGGTAGCTGACATTTTCACCTCCAGAAAAGGGTAACTAATTTATAATGAGAATGGTATCTTCTCAAAATTTGGGGGGAATTGTTGTTGCAAGTGGTTTCGATACGGCAGCGGGACAGCACCGCTGCCTACTCAACCACCGATTATTGAGATGATACTAAGAATGTGTTTAATGAATTCCTTGAATTAGTATACACTAATCTTCGTAATTATCATACATAAATGGATAGGAGTTTTCTATGACAAATGTCACGAATTCAGATGATGCAAGCGAACCAGTTAAACTGAGTTCCACTATTGAAGACTACCTGTCTTTGATCTATGTCCTGGAACGGGATCACGAGCCGGTAGTAGGCACGCACTTGGCCGGGCTATTGGGAGTTTCACCCCCTACTGTGACGAATACGCTCAAACGTATGGTGCGAGACCGATTAATCCGCATGGACGAAGATGGGACCCACCTGACCGAGCCTGGCTGGCAATCGGCGCGCACCGTCATGCGACGCCACATGCTCATGGAGTGGATGATGGCGCGTATGCTACCCTGGTCCAAATTGCACAGCGAAGCCCATCATCTGGAACATGCGGTGTCATCCATGACCGAAGCGGCGCTGATGGAAGAACTTAACCACCCGCAGACATGTCCCCACGGCAACCCGCTGCCCGGTTGTGAGCAGGCTGTCGCAAACTGGATTCGATTGACAGAAATTCCTAAAGGGGAAACGGTCACTATCCGGCGCATTCACGAACTTGCCGAAGAAAATGCGCCGCTATTGGCTTTCCTGGAAGAAAAAAATGTCATGCCAGGCATACAGGCAACAGTTACGGAAATTCTGCCGTTTAACGAAACAGTTACTGTGGAGATTCAGAATAGAGACGTAACACTGGGATTTACCGCGGCGCGGTATATATTTGTTGAACTAAAAATATAAGTAGAGCCGTTTCCGATTGACGGGAACACCGGGCGGGGCTAATAAAAATGCGCACTGCAGCTTTGCTGCTGATATTCGTATTTGTTTTGAACAAATGAACCTACCCCACCTGTTTTCAAGGTCGCTTTTTGACTGCCAAAATACTGACTCCCTGCGCCTGATAAACCACCTGATACGCCGGGTTGTCCAGAAAGTGGCGCGCCGAAAGCTCGCCGTAGCCCTGGCCCAGGTAAACGTACTGCACTTTTTGCGAGGCGATCAGCACATCGATGCCCGCAATCTCCTGCGCGGAGCGGGCGTAAATCGACGGCCTGCCGGTCAGAGGCTTGAGCCAGCCGCCGCCGTCCGAAGGCCAGTAAGTGTCGCCCCAGCGGAACGAGTCGACCAGGATCAGCGCACCGGGAGCGGTGTGCTCCCGGATCCATTGCGCGGCGCGGTCATCGCGCTGCGCAAAAAGGACGGAGATGGGGTTGACCGTCCCCAACTGGCTGTAACTACCGGCCAGGATCACCAGCAGCAGGCCGAGCGCGGCAAACCAGCGCGGGTTCAGGTGGATTTTCTCAAACAGGCCCACCAGCCGGGGCGTGGGCGCGAACAACGTCTCGGCGGCAAAACCGGCCAGGAGGCCCAGCGGGATGGAAGCCGAGATGATGATGTTGGCGTAGCTGGAAACCGCAACGCCCCAGGCCTGGATCTGCGCCCAAGTGGCGGCCCACAGCAGCGCGTACCAGCCCAGCAACAGGAAGGCGTTCTTGCGGGACCGGGCGAGACGTGAACCGTCTCTCGGCCTACTAATCACACAAGTGTCATTAGTAGAATAAACCAGCGCCGCCAACAGCCCGACGCCCGCCATGCCCCACACCAGGATGCCGCCGTTTTGCGCGCTCAGGCTGAGGATGTGCAGCGTGTCGATTTGGGCGGCGGCCTCCTGCGAAAGATCGACCAACGACTGGCGGCTGGCCGGGTCGAGCAAGAAACGCGCCAGCTTGGGGCCGAGCAGCACCAGCGCCGGCAGCAGCAGCCCAAAAACGATCAGCGGCAGCCGCCACCCAAGCGTTTTGACCAGCGCCCTGATCTGGTTGCGCGATGCGGCATCTGCCAACAGCCAGACGACCAGGAAAGCCAGGAAGATGACGGTCACGCCATAGTGGATCAGCGCCATACCGGTGGCGATCAACGCCATCGGGAAAACCAGCCGCCACTTGCCCGCGCGCAGCATCTGCATGGTGTAGACCATCAAGACCGGCAGCAGCGCCAGCCCCAACAGGAACGGGAAGCGACTCCAGGTCAACAGGTAGGATGGGAACGGAGCCAGGAACCAGTACGCCGCGGCGCTCACCAGCAGCGCAAACCTGGATGAAAGGAAGCGCGAGGCCAGGAAGAGAAACGTCAGCCCGCCCAGGGCGCTGAAAAGCTGCGCCGAGACCAGCATGGCGGCGGGTGTGGAAAGGCCCGTCAGCAGGGCCGTCAGGATGACGTGCGCGTAAAAACCGGCGTGGTAAATCTGGCTGGTGGACTGCGCCCCGCTTTCCAGGATCTTGTCGAGCGAACGCTGATGCACCAACCCGTCGATCCAGTTGGGGACGTACAGCCCGTCGGCCTGGGCCGCGCGCATGAACAGGGCGTAGACCAGCATTGCAGCCACGCTCCAGAAGAACCAATCGCGCGACGCAAAGAACGCGCGCAGCGACGGGATTTGCAGCCGGCGTCCCAGGAACTTCCAGCGGTAAAACGTTGCCGCCGCCGAAAACGCGCACAGCGCCACAAGGGCTGCCGTCAAGCTCGTCGCGTTGATCTTGACGGACGCCAGGCTCATCAGCGCAAACAGGGCAGGCAGGAAAGCGATGCCCAGGGCCAGCAGCGCCGCGAACGCATCGAGCGGCGTTTCGTGTTCCGTAAAGCCGAAGAGCAGCAGCAAGGCCAAGCCAAGCGCCAGGTAAAAGGCCAGCATCAGCAACATGTTTGCAAAGAAATGCAGGTTTTCGGCGTTGAGCGTCGCCAGGATCGGCGCGCGGTAATAGGTGAAGAAAGACAAGTCGAACGCCAGGGGTTTCCCGGCATTGGTCAACGTCCCCTCGCCATAGTCGTCTTCGGCGCTCGTCCAGATGCCCACCGAACCGACGGGCAGGCCCGTTTCGATGACAAACTCATAGGGCGCGTCTTTCGAGTTTTCGAGCGGCGGGAAGGTGAAAGTCAGCATTTCCTGCTCGCCGACCTGCCCCAGGTAAAACTGTCCAACGGCCAGGTCCTTGTCGGCGCCGGGGTGTCGCAAACGGACGGTGAGACTTACGCCGGGATTGGCGTCCGCTTTCAGGCGCGAAGCGTAAAAGACCAGGGTGGTGAGCCAGGCCCGGTCGGACTGGAAGGATTGAACCAGCGGCTGGCCCGGTTCAAGTCCCTCGTAGAGCTGGTCGGTGCGCTTTTGCTGGGCGGCGTACGAACCTTGCTTGGCATTCAGCGCCAGTCCATAGCATCCGGCGATGATGCACAGCGCAAAGACGATCCGAAGGATCAGAAAGAATACAGCGTCGAGGGGGTTTCGGACAGGCCGCATTTCGTGAGTCTGCATGGTTTACTCCAAACGGAAACCGGCCTTTTGCGCAAAGGCCGGTTATTGTAAAGCTCCACCGCAATTCGAACAATCATGTCATCCCAATGCGCTTTATGGGTAGTAGCGAACCACCAACATGGGTCTGTCTGTCGTTACGGGCGCATCTGCGCTAAAGACCCGGTAATAGTCGGCGCTCGAATCGCCATCATCATAAGGCGCGAAGCGCAAGCGAAACTGCGTTACCCCCGAAAGGTTGATATAGGGCAAAGCCTGCGAATCCAGGTCGATAACACATTGCGCCGTAGGGCCACAGTACGTTAGCACATCGGGTTTGACAGAGTCTGCGGGCGCTTGAAAATCACTAAGCTGCAAGGCCTTGTTCCCGCTAAAAGCGCCTCTTCTTGTGTCAATCTGCAATTCGCCGAAGCTGAATGGGCTTGTTCCAACAAAGCCATTCCCCTTCAAATAAAGCGTTGCAGAATCGACATAGGCTTTAGGCGGCAATACGGACGTGTTAAAGGTCAAAATAGCGCGAAACTCACGGCCTGTCTTGTCACTGCCGATAAAAACCGAAGGGCTTGCCGCGCTCATGGAACCGCCTACATGCGAGGACAGGCTCGATTCAAGAATCCAGCCATCATACACACCCCCCACTGCATAAAGGCGTTTCGCGGAAAACACCGCCGGGGGCTGAATAACGGGCTTGAGTCCCAATGCCTGCGACGAGAATGTTGGACTGCCCAATATCAGCAACAAAGGCAATAAAACCAGCACGAAAGTAGCAATTTCAATAGATCTCTGCTTCATAAGGCACCTCTCGAAGTGAAAACAACTGACGACGGACAGTATTATACCTGTTAATGAAAACCGGCCTTTGAATAAAAGGCCGGTTCTGTCAAAATCGAAAAGCTGTCACCTGTGGGCTGGCTTATGGATAGTACTTGACCACCAGCAAAGGACCGACTAGTTTTGACAATCCACTATAGAACATGTGGTAATCGGGCTTCTTGTTGTTGTTATCATCGGGCGCAAAGCGCAGGCGGAACTGGGTTAGCCCGGAGCGATTGATAAAAGGAAAGGCCCGGCTACTCAAAGGAATAATACACCAGTGGGAGCGGCTACTTGCGCAGGCACCTAGAGTGCCGACGCCGGCAAAACTGGCGGCTGCCTGGAAATCGGCAAGCTGCACATACTTGCTCGTCCCGAAGAAACCGCTTTTTACATCGGCATACAAATCGCCCCAAACAAACGGGTTTATTCCAGCAAAGCCATGGTCCGACAAATAAATCTTTGCAGACTGGATGGCTGCGGTGGGTGGCAGCAGCGTCGTATCAAACGAGATGATACTCCGGTACTGGCGGTTTGCCGCGTCATCGCCCATCGCAATCGTTACGCTGGTTGCGTTCATCGAGCCGCCGACGCCGGTGAATTCGCCGGATTCGAGCACCCAGCCGTCATACAACCCGCCCATTTCGTAAAACGTTGCTGAGATGGGGGCTGCTGCCGATCGGGCAGCGGGCTGGTC
>JBARBA010000500.1:0-2725 GCA_049792555.1 Anaerolineales bacterium | reverse complement strand
TCGTGTCACGTGGCGGTTCCATTTTGGCAAAATGGTGTCTGGCGCACCACAAGGAGAATTTCCTCTACACGCATTTCGAGGAAATCTGCGAGATCATGAAAGCCTATGACGTGACCTTTTCGCTGGGCGACGGATTACGCCCCGGCTCGATCTACGATGCCAACGACGACGCCCAACTCGGTGAATTGAAGACGCTGGGCGAACTCACCCAGATCGCGTGGAAACATGACGTGCAAGTCATCATCGAAGGCCCCGGCCATGTGCCGATGCACATGATCAAAGAGAACATGGATATGCAATTGAAGCTGTGCCACGAAGCACCGTTCTACACGCTCGGCCCGCTGACCATGGACATTGCACCCGGCTACGACCATATTACCAGCGCCATCGGCGCAGCGATGATCGGCTGGTTCGGCACCGCGATGCTGTGCTATGTCACACCGAAAGAGCATCTGGGTCTGCCGAACAAAGCCGACGTGAAGGAAGGCATCATCGCCTACAAGATCGCCGCCCACGCCGCCGACCTCGCAAAAGGACATCCCGGTGCACAAGTGCGTGACAACGCTATGAGCAAAGCACGCTTCGAGTTCCGCTGGGAAGACCAGTTCAACCTCGGCCTCGACCCGGATCGTGCGCGCGATTACCACGATGAAACGCTGCCCAAGGATTCGGCAAAGGTGGCGCACTTCTGCTCCATGTGCGGGCCGCATTTCTGCTCGATGAAGATTTCTCAGTAAGTGCGCGACTTTGCGACGAAAGAAGGCCTTTCCGAACAGGCGGCTCTGGAAAAAGGCATGGAAGTGAAATCCATCGAATTCGTGAAACAGGGTGCCGAGGTTTATCACAAAGCGTAATTAATTATGGCTGAGGACAAGGACTGGACCAGAATCGAGGTTGAGGCGACTGTCGCAGATTATCTGCACATGCTCACACTCGAGCTATCTGGCCAGTCCTATAACAAGTCCGCGCATCGTCGCGCTTTGCTGCTCAAGCTGAACAATCGATCTGAAGCTGCCGTTGAATTGAAGCATCAAAATATGAGCGCAATTCTTCTGGATTTAGGGTTCCCTTGGATAACCGGTTATAAACCCCGAGGTCATTTTCAGTCCTTGTTGCGTGAAGTCGTTGAAGCACAGCTCACCCAAAACAAGCTGATTGACGAAGCGGCACTAACCGCTGCGACCTCCCCCGCGGCAACCCCATTGCTTGAAGACTTTAACGATATTCTGGTCGAAGCACCCAAACTTGCCGCCGGGGCACACGAGCCTACGTCACCACCCTATTATTCCGCCCCCAAGAAACGTGACTATTTAGAGCGAGAAGCGAGAAATATTTCCCTTGGTAAAGCCGGGGAAGAATTTGTCTTGAATTTTGAGCAGTTTCGGCTTCATAAACTTGGCCATAAAAAGCTAGCAGACAAAATCGACCACGTTTCAGTTAGCCAAGGTGATGGCTTGGGCTATGACATTCTTTCTTTCGAATCTGACGGGCGGGAAAGATATATTGAAGTAAAAACTACGGCCTTTGCCAAAGAAACGCCCTTCTTCATAAGTCGTGGCGAAATTCAATTTGCAAAGAATTACGAAGACCAATTCCATCTTTACCGCTTATATGAATTCCGGAAATCTCCGAAGCTTTTCGATTTGGTTGGTTCTGTCGAAAAGCACTGTTTAGTAAATCCTATCAGCTTTGTTTGTGAGTTCTCTTAAATGGATTGCCGCTTCCATTGCGCCGCCTGCTGCATCGCGCCCTCCATCACTTCGCCCCTGCCCGGTATGCCGCATGGCAAGCCTGCCGGGGTGCCTTGCGTCCAGCTAAATGAAGAGTTGCGCTGCAAGGTATTCGGTTCGCCGGAGCGCCCGTCTTTCTGTGCCGGGCTGCAGCCTTCAGCCGAAATGTGCGGCGAGTCGCGTGCTTACGCGTTGGCGTGGCTGACCCGGTTGGAACAAACGACGCTTCCATCGTTATAATCCGGCATGCGCCTGAATCCCTCTTTGCTCTTGAACGATATTTCTCCTGCCTGCCCCTGCACCGGCCATTGCACCACGGCGCTGGGGGACGACGTCTGCCGCAGTTGCTTGCGTACGCTGGATGAAGTCACCCGCTGGCCGGAAATGAGCGATGAGGAGCGCTGTGCGGTGAATAGGCGCATTGCGCTCGGGTACGGCGAACAATCTGTCACATGAGCCGGGTATAATCGCGCGCTTCGACAAGCTGATGGAACTAATAGCCATTCGACTAAGCCCGCAAGCGGGCAAGTCGCTGGTTATCAGGGCCAACGGCCCTGGTCATTTCTCTATCGGACTATCGTAAAATAATGGACACCATACTGCTGTTGAAAGCCGCCATACTCGGCATCGTCGAAGGCCTCACCGAATTCCTCCCCATCTCCAGCACCGGCCACCTGATTCTGGCCGGCGACCTGCTGAACTTCAACGACGAAAAGGGCAAGGTGTTCGAGATCGTGATCCAGTTCGCGGCCATTCTCGCGGTGTGCTGGGAATACCGCGCAAAGATCCTGACCGTGGTAAGCGGCCTGCCGAGCGATCAAGCCGCGCAACGCTTTGCAACCAACCTCGTCATTGCCTTCCTGCCCGCGGCAGTATTGGGAGTGCTATTCGCCAGCAAAATCAAACAGTACTTGTTCGCACCGGTGCCCGTGGCGCTGGCATTCATTATCGGTGGCGTAATCATCCTGTGGGCGGAGAAGCGCAAGCACCGGATC
>JBARBA010000499.1:0-3551 GCA_049792555.1 Anaerolineales bacterium | reverse complement strand
GTCCCCCATATTGTCGGCGCGTTTTTGGCTGTGTTTAATCGCTTCGACAATTTCGTCAATCCGCAGCGGCGGGTTGATCACATCGCTCAAGCCGGAGCGAAGCGCCTTTTTTACCAGTTGTGGATCATCGCGGCTGGCAAATAAGACAATGGGCAGGGTTGGGAATCGCCCCAGAATTTTAATGGAAAGACTGAGGCCTGATTTTCCCCCCAATTGTTCGGTGATCAGCAGCAGCGTTGGCGGGGTATCATCCAGGGCTTTATCCAGGCTGGCGGCATCCTTTGCGTTCGCAACGGTATACCCCGAAGCGCGCAAGGCCCTCTCCAACAAACCCATCGTAGGAGATTCTTCCATGGCAAGCAGGATCAATTCTATTTTTGACATCGCGGTAACTTTATCTCAAGCCTTAGGAGTTGGTTGCGTATTCTGTACATCCACCAGCGCAATCGAACGTTTCATCGCCGAGCGGATATTTCCCAGGGCCTGTAGTTGCTCGGCGGTCAGCGGGCCCATTCTCGCATCGAGGATCAAATCGAGTGGATAAACTGCCGTCTGCAAATTGATCTGGAGTTCCCGGCGCAGATTCTGCAGGGTCTCGTTTTTGCGCTTTTCGCCTGCCTGGGCAGCTTCAACGTTATGCGCCAGCGCCCTAAAGAGCCGGGAATTCACCAATGAAATCGAAGCGTAGTCGGCAATTGCCCCGGCGAGAGTCTGCTCGCTTTCGCCAAAAGGTTTTTCGCTCTTGCGCACCAAAATTATCAAGCCAATCGTTTCATTCTGCACTTTGATCGGGATGACCATGACCGAATTCCCCAGCGCCGAAATCTTGAACTTTTGCATCGCCTGTCCGTGAATACTGAGCGGTTCAGACGACATCGCCACCAGCGAACTTACGCCATCATCGAGCGGTTGACCGATTTTCTTGCCCCACGCATCCGGCAGTCCGCGCTGCGAAACCAGCACAAACGATTTGGTTTTATCGTCCTTGAGCGTCAGCCAGCCCAGATCGGCCTCGCTGACAGTTGTCACGGCCTCGACGATTTTCTCGAAGAGCACACGCTGGTCTGTAATCGAAATCACTGCGCGCCCCACCGCAAAGATCGTAGTCAACTCGCGCAAACGGTGCTGAAGCTCGGCGTTGGTTTGCTTAAGCTGCTGGTCCAGCTTTTCACGCGAGCGGCTTTGCCGCACCTGTTTCAGTGCGCGCTCCACAGCGCTGACCACCTCCGCCTCGCGCAGCGGCAGCATCAAATAATCACTGGCACCCAGCCGAAAAGCCTGGATGACGTTATGCTCCTGGCCTTTTTCGGCCAGCACAATGATCGGGGTTGTAATCCCCTGCGACGAAAAAGCCACCAGCAAGTCCTTGCCGCTCAACCCTTGCAGGTTCAACTCTGCCAGGATCACGTCCGGCTGGAATTGCAATGCCTGACGGATGGCGCTGCCCGCATCGGCAGCCACACACACCTGATACCCAAGCGGCTGTAAGGCCTGGCGGGAAATCAGGTCGCTGACATCGGGGTCGCTATCCACGACCAAAATACGTTCAACAGGTGCAGAATCCATACCCCTTTATGATAGCATGATTTAACCATTTGGATGGTTCCCATTGATATATTTGTAAGGGCAATGCAATTTTACGCTATACTAAAGCATGAATTTACCCCATAAAATCCGGGTTTTGCCTGACTGTTATGAAAATAATGTTGGGCGAATTAATTTCGCCTTACACCCCGCCCCCAATTTCCACTCTTTGGGGTGTTGCCAAACATGATGTCTGACCTGTTCAAAGAGCAATACTTTTCCGTTGGATCAATGGAAACGCCCGGCCCGCTCGGACGTTTCCTGCCCCCCGCGCCGGATGGCCCCGCCCGGGCCTTTCTCGCCGCGCTCAAACTCCCCGGAGCCTGGGTGCTGGACCCCTTTGGGGCCTCGCCCCGTATGGCTGCCGAGATGGCGCGCGCGAGTCAGCGTGTGCTCGTCGCCGCCGGGAATCCCGTCAGTCGTTTCCTGCTTGACCTGGCAGCTCATCCCCCGAAAGAATCGGAGCTGCAGGCGGCCCTGGCCGACCTGGCCGCCGCCCGCAAAGAAGACGAACGTTTGGAGACCCATCTCCAGTCGATGTATCTCACGCGCTGCGCCAACTGTGGGCATGACCTGCCCGCCGAAGCCTTCGTGTGGGATAGCAAAAGCGGCGCAATGACCGCTCGCCTGTATAACTGCGCCTGCGGTAGCGGCGGGGAACACCCCTCCACGCCCGAAGATGCCCAGCGCGCGGTCAGTTGGTCGCGCACCCTGGGCATGCACCGCTCGCGCGCCCTCGAGCGTGTCGCCGCATTCGACGACCCCGACCGCCCTTTCGCCGAAGAAGCCCTCAACATCTACCCGCCGCGCGCCGTCTACGCGCTCGGCACCATCATCAACCGTCTCGACGGCCTTTCCAGTTCCGACGAGCGCCGCCGCTGTATGACTGCCCTGTTGCTCTGGGCCGCCGACTCGACCAACGCGCTCTGGCCGCACATCGGGGAGCGTCCGCGCCCAAAGCAGTTGACCTTCCCGGGCCTTTACCGCGAAAACAACGTCTGGATGGCGCTCGAAGCCGGGATCAAAGCCTGGGCTTCCGTGGAAACTGCCGTCCCGCTGGTCTTGTGGCCCGATGAACCCCCCGAAACGGGCGGAATCTGCATCTTCGAAGGCCCGCTACGCGAACTCGTCCCACAGTTGGACGAAGTCCCGATCAAAGCCGTCGTGGGCGCCATTCCCCGTCCCAACCAGGCTTTCTGGACGCTTTCGGCCCTGTGGTCCGGCTGGCTGTGGGGGCGCGAAGCCATTGGCCCGTTCAAAGCAGTGCTGCGCCGGCGGCGTTACGACTGGCAGTGGCACGCCGAAGCCCTGCGCGCGCTTTTTGGCAATGTAAGCGCCGCCATCGCCCTGCAAACGCCCTTCTTTGCGCTGCTGGCCGAGCCTGAGCCGTCCTTCCTGACGGCGGCGCTGCTGGCCGCGCAAACCGCCGGTCTGGAACTGAACGGCCTTGCCCTGCGCGGCGCACAGGACGCGGTGCAAATCCACTGGCGCAAGGCCGAAAAACTGCCGCGCATTGCGCCAGCCCCGGATGTCCATTTCGCGCGCAAGGCCATGCGCGAATACCTGAAAAAACGCGGGGAACCGGCCCCTTACCTGCATCTTCATGCGGCTGCGTTGGCTGCGCTGGCCGAAAAAGGCATGTTGCGCTGGTCTGAAGATGCGCTCTCGCTCATCGATAAGACCATTCTCGAAGCGCTGCTCTCACAGGAATTTACCGACATCGAAAAACGCGCCAACCCCGAAAGCGGCCTGTGGGCCTTGCGCAAATGGAATGAGCAAACAACCTTGAAAGGGATTTGACAAACCTGAGCTTTTTGCAGCGCAGCCCTGGTCGTTCGCGTTATACTCAAAACGGCTTAGATTTTAACTTTTCTTTTTAGCCTGATTGTGGCATAGTTGGTGGTCAGTTCCGAATATGAGGCCAACTATGATCCAAATCGAATTCACTCCAGAAGAGCAGGATGCTC
>JBARBA010000498.1:0-3193 GCA_049792555.1 Anaerolineales bacterium | reverse complement strand
CGTGGGTTTTGCCGGATTTTCGGGTTGCTGATGGCATGTTTCGCTCCTTGTCATGGGATCAAAGCAAAGCAACAAGACGGATGAAGTGGTCAACTTAAAGGAATTATACAACATCTCTCCGATTTATCCATGCAGGAAAACTGTGTAATTTGTTGGGTTCTTTGGCTGCGCAGGCAACCCTGCCCTGGCGTTCGGGGATGTTCGACGAAAACCATCAGCCGGTCGTCATCAGTTTGACGTAGATTTCTTCCAGCGCCGATTCGCGCATGGAAAGGTCTACGAGCGTCCAGCCGTTGGCTGAAACGGTTTCCAGCATCCCGGCGATGGCGTTCACTTCTCCGGTGCGGAAGATGTAATGGCCGTTGACAATCTCGTAGTCCAGTTTTTGTTCCGTATGAAAGATGACCTGGTACTCGCGTTTGCCCAGGCGCGAACGGATGGCATCCATCGTGTCGAAAACCAGCATTTTCCCGTTTTTGATAATCCCCACCCGGTCGCAGATGGTTTCGACGTGGAAGAGATTATGCGCGCTGAGCAGGATCGTTTTGCCTTCGCGTTTGAGCGCGCGGAGATAGTTGATGATAAAGAAGGAAGTCAGCGGGTCCAAGCCGGAGTTGGGTTCGTCGAGGATCAACAGGCTGGGATCGTGGAGCAATGCGCGCGCAATGGCGGTCTTGCGTTTCATGCCTTTGGAAAACTGGCCGGTGAGTTTGTTTTTGTCGTCCAGGTCCAACGAATGCAGCAGTTGGTCGATGCGCGCCAGGGCTTTTTGCCGGGGCATGCGGTACAGTTCGGAGAAAAACAACAGGTATTGTTGGGCGGTCATGGTTTCGTAAAGGGGACTTTCTTCTGCCAGGTACCCAATTTGCCCTTTGACCTTGACGCCTTCCCGGTGGATGTCGCGCCCCATCACGCGCACGTTGCCCGTGGTCGGTTCAATCAACCCCGCGATCATTTTCATAATGGTGCTTTTCCCCGCGCCGTTATGTCCAATAATGCCGATAATCTCGCCGGCCTTGATTTGCAGGTTTAAATTCTCGACGACTGTAGTATTATCGTACTGTTTGGTAACGTTCGTGAGTTCAATCATGCTGTGATTTTATCCCAAAAAAGTACAACGAGGGCAGATACTCACACACGCCTTTCTTGTCAAAGCGTTTGCCCCAAAATTGTGATAATCTAACCGCGAAGCTCGCCAAGAACGCAAAGAAAAGATTTTAAAGCAGTAGCGCATAACTTGCTTTTCTTAGCGGACAAAAACTCTGGTAACCAGCCCGTAAGTCGGGATTAATCCCGACTTACGGGCTGGAACCACCCAAGTGCTGAAATTCGAAGACCCAAAACTTTATCGAAGTCGGCAAGTCAAATATAAAATAGCAAATTATGCGGCAGTGCATTTTAAACTTCGTGTTTTTCGTGTGCTTCGTGGACAAAAAAAGACTTAAGAAAAGTGTGAGACACTCCCATGCATCAGATTCTTGTCATTGCCTGGCGCGAGATCACCCGTCTACGCAAACGCTTTGGCGGCGGCGCAAGCCCCATCGCCGTCCTCTTGCTGTTGGCTGCGCTTGGCCTGTCGGCTTTTGCGTTGCGCAACAACGTTTCGCTCGGCGCCGGTCTGTACCGCGTGGCCGTTTCGGGGGACGTTCCATCCATTCAGGACAGCCGTTTTTCCGTGGTCGCCACCGACCCGGCCCAGGGAAAAGCGCTGCTCGAAGGACATGCCGTCGATGTTTGGGTCGACGGCGCGCAGGTACACTCACGGGGCGACGACCGGTCGCTTTTTGCGGTCAAGGCGCTCAAACAAGACATGGAGGCGCTGGAGCTTGCGCGCATCGGCGCGTCTTACCCCGATAACGCGGCCTTCCCTTTGCGGGTTGGGATCAATTATCTCGGCCCGCAAACCGGCCAGGGGACAGCGCCGCCGCCAAAGCCGGAGGAGATCATCATCCCCTCGCTGACGCCCCCACCCGCGCCGTTTACCCAGGTGTTGATCGGCATGCTCTACATCATTCCGATCACCTTCATCAGCATCTTTTTCACCAGCAGCTTCATGGACGAAAAGGTCAACCGCCGCCTGTCCATCCTGCTCTCCGCGCCGATTACCCCGTTCCAGATCATTCTCGGCAAGATGCTGCCCTATGCCACCTTCGCGCTCGGCGCCACCGCGCTGATTGCCATCCTGACCCACGCGAACGTGCTGCTGGCCCTGGCCATCTTTGCGCCCACCATCCTGTTTATTTTTGCAATCTACCTGATGGTGCCGCTGTTATACCGCACCTTCAAGGACACGACCTTCATTGCCATGCTTGTGACGACCCTGACGACTGCTTACCTGGTCTTCCCGGCCATGTTCACCAACACCAACGACCTGGCCTACATCTCCCCGCTGACGCTGGCCGTGAAAATGTATCGCAACGAACCCTTCGGCTGGCGCGAATATTTGTTCCCTTCCCTGCCGATGGCGGCGATCTTTGGCCTGGCCATGTTTGCCGGGACGAGGATGCTCAACGAGGAATACCTGATCGGGTACAAGCCGATCACGCGCAAAATTACCGACGCCATCTACCTGATGATGGCGCACATCCCGACGTACCTTTCGGTGCCGCTCTGGAGTCTGCTGGTGATCCCGGGCGTGTACATGGCCCAGGTGATTTTCCTGGCCTTTGCCACCAACCTGCCGGTGCGCGTCATGCTCGGCGCGACGCTGGTTGGCTCGGCCCTGGTCGAGGAAGTGGTCAAATCGATCGGGATTGTCGTTTTGGCGGAGCATGGCAAGGTGGGATCGGTCCGCAACCTGCTCGTGCTGGCTTTTCTCTCGGCGCTGGCTTTCCTGGTGGGGGAAAAGCTCCTGCTGCTGGTTTCGTTGAGCGTGGTGTCCGATGCGCCGGTGGCCGGCGCCATTTTCGGCGCGGGTATCTTCCTGCTCATCCCGCTCTTTGCCCATTTCATCTTTACGACCACCGTCACTTTTTTGAGGACGAAAATGAGATTACCCTATACGCTGGCGCTGGCCGTCGGGACGTTGGCGCATTTTTTCTATGACTGGGCAGTCATGCAAGGGTGGCTGCGATGACTCCTTTCCTGGCCGTTGTCAAAAAGGAACTCGGGTCTGTCATCCGCGACCGCACCATCCTGATCGCCGTCCTGATCCAATTGTTCATTGCCTCGTTCTCGTCCGGGTTGCTGCTGG
>JBARBA010000497.1:0-5989 GCA_049792555.1 Anaerolineales bacterium | reverse complement strand
GTTCTGGCCAGCGCGCTTGCGTTTTGCGCCGGGGTGTTGTTCCCCGTGCTGCTGTTTGCCTGGGTCATCCGGCCAAACCGGTTGCTTTCTTCGTGGTTTGGGTTAAGTCAACCGCAGCAAGAAGAAGCACGTCAACCCAACCCGTAAGTCGGAATTCATTCCGACTTACGAACTGACCGCCAAACAGGATGGGGCTGTTACGGAAAATCCCCAAAAGTGTCAATAAAAACCCCGCCGTCTGGCGGGGTTTTTGTTATTCTGCGGTTGTTGGTTCGGCTTTCGGTTCTTCGTGCGCGGCTGGCGCCGGAGCGGGTGAATCTGCCGGGGCAGCGCCGTGTAACCGCTCCTCTTCCAGTTTGCGGATGCCGTTGCGGATCTGGGTTTGCAGGCGGGTCATTTCGGCGTCCAGGCGCTGCAGGCCGTCAACAACGTAGTCGTCGGCGTCGCGGCGGGTGGCCTGCGCTTCGGCGCGGGCTTGGGCCATGATCTGGTCGGCGCGGGCTGTGGCGTTTTTGACGACGGTTTCGCGTTCCACCAACTGCTCGGCTTTTTCGCGGGCCAGCGCCACGATGCGGTTGGCTTCTTCCTGCGCCTGGGCCAGGAAGCGGTCACGCTGGCCCAACACCTGCTGGGCTTGTTTGACCTCGTTGGGGATGGTGACCCGCATCTGGTCGATAATATCCAGCATTTTATCTTCGTCCACAACGGCGTTGCGGGTGAAGGGCAGGGTGCGGCTTTCGTTGAATAGTTCTTCGAGGCGGTCTACAAGGTGAAGGATGTCCATAATAATCTCTCAGGCTTTTCTGCGTTCAAGCCACTTTTGAAAGGATGTCGAACTTTCCACAGATTTCTTCCCCAATAACAAACCTTCCACGCCGAGGTCTTCGTCCAAATCCGGCCAGTGGATGCCATAACCACCACCGCCGAGCTTGAAATTTGCGCGTTCTGCGGGTGTACCATAAGCCAGACGCGGATACCAGCCAATCGGGACGGCGATGGTGCGGCCATCTTCGAGATCAACGGATAAGGTTTCGTCTGTAATGGTAATATGCATTTTATATCTCAGTTTCGCCAAACTTACAATAATTCTAGCATATTAATCTATGCTAAACCTGACAGGTCTTCATAAGAAGTCTCACGGTCGGGGATTCATGTCCGTAAATAGCGGCTGTTTCGTCAAGGTGCGCGTGAGACCTGTCAGGTTTGACTAATCCCGCAGCGCATTGGCCGGTTTTTGGCTGTCGCTCATGCCGTGTAGTTTGCGCGCGAGGGCTTCCTGCACATAGTGCGGCACCATGCTGGAAATGTCGCCGTCCAACATGGCAATTTCGCGCACCGTGCTGGATGAAAGAAAGGTGTGCTCCTCGCTGGTGATCAGGGCCACAACTTCGA
This sequence comes from Anaerolineales bacterium, assembly GCA_049792555.1. Classification (GTDB taxonomy): domain Bacteria; phylum Chloroflexota; class Anaerolineae; order Anaerolineales; family Villigracilaceae; genus UBA5195. The sequence goes on along the minus strand of JBARBA010000497.1, from coordinate 4,597 downwards.
CATCTTTGGCAAGGCGGTGGTTGGCGAGCGCCATACGGAATTCAAACTCAAAATCCGAGAAGACGCGCAGACCGCGCACGAGCACTTGCGCGTCAATCTGGTGCGCCATATTGACAGTTAATCCGCTATAGCCAACCACGCGGATTTTAGGACAATCCTGAAAAGCCCGGGTGACAAGCGCAATGCGTTCTTCAGGCGAGAACAGCAGGGATTTGAGCGGCTTGTCATAGACCGCAATGACCAATTCATCAAATAACTTTGTTGCGCGTTGTGCAATGTCCATGTGACCGTAGTGGATCGGGTCAAACGTGCCGGGGAACATGGCTCGAACCATTGTTGTGTGTCTCCGTAGTTTTGTTTTCGGGATTTCCCGTTGCCCGGTTGGATGACTAGCTGACGTCGCCTTTACTGCCCCAGAAACGGGTCATGGTCTCGGCCAACAGGGCATGTTCGGGGGTGTTTAATTCTGGATCTTTTTCGAAGATGGCCGCAGCGTGGGTGCGCGCTTTTTCGATCAGCGCCACATCCGTCAAGCTGGCCATGCGCAAGCCGCTGGCGTAGCCTGCCTGGCGTGTGCCCAGGAATTCGCCGGGACCACGCTGCTGCAAGTCCAACTCGGCCAGCTTGAAACCATCATTCGTTTGTGTCATCGCTTGCAAACGTTCGTTTTCGGCAGCATCCGCCTGGTCAGGCACCAACAAGCAGAAAGATTCGCCGCCGCCGCGCCCGACGCGTCCGCGTAGTTGGTGTAGTTGGGCCAGACCGAATCGGTTGGCGCCTTCGATCAGCATCAACGTGGCATTCGGCACGTCCACGCCGACTTCGATGACGGTGGTCGAGACCAGAATATCGTAGTTCCTGTCGCGGAAATCTGCCATGACGCGGTCTTTCTCGTCGGGTTTCATCTTGCCGTGCAGCAGGCCCAGTTTCAGGTCGGGGAAAATCTGCTTCGACAGGATTTCGTGGTCGTCCACGGCAGCTTTGAGCGTATCGAGCTTTTCGCTTTCGTCGATCAGCGGGTAAACGATAAAAGCCTGGTGCCCGGTCTTGATCTGGGTGCGAACCAGGATGTAGGCGCGTTCGCGTTCGTGCGGGGTCAGGACATACGTCGAAACCGGTTGGCGTCCGGCGGGCATCTCATCCATGATCGACAAATCCAGGTCGCCGTACAGCGTCAGGGCCAGCGAGCGCGGGATGGGCGTGGCGGTCATAACCAGCAGGTGCGGATTGGCACCCTTGTTGCGCAGCACGGCGCGCTGTTCGACGCCGAAACGGTGCTGCTCGTCGATCACCACCAGTTGCAAATCCTTGAACGTGACCGGGTCTTCGAGCAGGGCGTGTGTGCCGATGACAACTTTCACATCCCCGGCTGCCAGCTTCTCGTAGATGTCTTTCTTCTCGGCGTCGGGCGTATCGCCGACCAACAGGCGAATCTGTTCCGCCGACAAGGAGCCGCCTGCCCCCGATAGGGGGGCATCCGTCAGGATTTGGCGCAGGCTACGGTAGTGCTGCTCGGCTAAAATCGAGGTGGGGGCCATGAAAGCGGCCTGCGCACCTGTGCCGTAGGTGCCGCTGCGCGTGACCATGGCAATGCCCATTGCCGCCACAATCGTCTTGCCGGAACCGACGTCGCCCTGCAACAGGCGGTTCATCGGGCGGCCTGAACCAATATCGACGCAAATATCGTCGATGGCGTGCTGCTGCGCGCCGGTCAGGGTGTAGGGTAGGGCAGTGATGCGTTCCTTGAGCCACTCATCGGGCACGTCGAAAATCCGCCCGACGACGGCCTGCCAATCGCGTTTCTGGCGCAGGACGCCCATTTGCAGGTAGAAGATTTCGTCGAAAGCCAGACGTTCGCGCGCTTTTTTGAGCGTTTCCTGCGAATCGGGGAAATGTATCTGGTGGATGGCTTCGCCAAGCCCGTACAACCCGGCGGCCTGTTTCGTCGTTTCGGGAAGCGGGTCCGACACTTTGGGCGACCAGTAGTTGATCACCTGGGCCATCAACGTGCGCAACCATTTTTGGGTGACGTTGGCAGTTAGCGCGTAGACCGGGGCGATGCGATTGGTATGCAGGTTTTCGGTCTCGACCAGTTCCCAGTCCGGATTGTTGAGCACCAGGCGGCCCAGGTATTGCTCGATCTTGCCCGCCACAGAAATCGGCATGCCCTCGCTGAGGCGGTTTGCCATCCAGGGCTGGTTGAACCAATTGATGCGCAGCGCGCCGGTGCCGTCGCTGATGATGACTTCGACAATTTGCATCTTGCCGCTGCGGATAGGCCGGCTGACGATGCTATCCACTGTGCCGACAACTGTGACCGACTCGTTGTAAGTCAGGTTGCGGATGGGCTTGAGCAGGGAGTAATCGTCATAGCGGCGCGGGAAGTAGTAGAGCATGTCGCCCAGGGTACGCAGCCCAAGCTTTTCGAGTGAGGCAGCGTTCCTGGGGCCGACGCCCTGTAGGACGGTCAGGCTGGCGTTGAGCGCAACCGGCGTCTGGCTGGTCTGTGCGCCGGGATAGGTGGATCCCCTTCCGGGAACAGGTCCTCTATCGGGGCGTGCGGAGTGCGCCGGCGGCTGGGGCTTTTGCTGAACCGGCTTGGGAGCCGGCGGGGCTTCGTCGTGAGTGCTCGGCCGAACTGGCGGGCTGGAAGCAGACGCAGCGTCCGAAATGGGAAGCGGCATCGCGGCGGGTTTGCCTGTCCCAGGCAGGGGGGCTGCCACCGGGGCGTCCGCCGTCGGCTGGGCGCTTGCCCCCGATAGGGGATCTTCGGTGTAAACGGGCGATGGGATGTCCGTTGCTTCGCCAGACTGATTCTGGATGCGTTTCCAGACGCCTTTGAGTGTATCGGCGCGTGAGGCGGGCGTGAGACGCTGGTAATCGCGCAGGCGCGAACCTACCAACTGGACGAGTTCTTCGGGCACGCCTTCGTTGCGGGCTTCGGCTTCCCAAAAGTCGAGGATTTTTGCCAGCCCGCCGATGACGGCGTTGTTGGCGTATTTGTTCTCAGCTTCGAGACGGAAAAATTTACGGAGTTTTTCGATGGAGGATTGCATAGTGGTTTATTTTATCATGGGGAGAGAGAAGATAAGGATGTAGGCGAAAAGATGAAGGTTGGAAACGGGAAGCGAATTTCAATACCGAACCATTCTTGAGCGATTTTGCTGTCGACAACTGGACAGAACGTCCCGGCTAAACTAAACTAGGCCAGCTTTTACATTTTTGTTTAAGGAGCAGTTCATGGATTTTCGTAACGACGACAAGATCGCACAGCATGTGACACTCTTCCAAGAGCGTATGAAAGAAGTGTGCGACCAGGATCTTTATTTTTACAACCAGCCGGTTGAAGAGCTTCGGGGCGGCGCGCGCGTGATCGTCCACGGCCGGGAGATGGGCATGTATGCATCGTATAGCTACCTGGGGTTGGGCAGCCACCCGCGCATCAACGCCGCGGCCAAAGCCGCCATCGATAAGTTCGGCACGGGGACGCATGGTGTGCGCACGCTGGCCGGGACGCTGACCCTCCACGATGAACTGGAAAAAACCATTTCGACGTTTAAACAAGCGGAAGCGGCCATCACATTCTCGTCCGGCTACGTCACAAACCTGACGACGATCGCTAGCCTGGTGGGACGGAACGATTTTGTGTTTTGTGACAAACTCAACCACGCCTCGATTGTGGATGGCTGCCTGATATCGGGCGCGGAGATGCGCCGTTTCAAGCACAACGACATGGCCGATCTGGAGAAGCGCCTGAAACAGGCCCCGGCGGGTGCGACCAAGCTGGTGATTGCGGATGCTATCTTCAGCATGGACGGTGATATTCTTGACCTGCCGAAGGTCGTCGAACTATGTCGCCAGTACAGCGCCTACCTGATGGTTGATGAGGCCCATTCGGTTGGCGTACTTGGTAAGACGGGGCGCGGCATCGAGGAGCATTTTGATATGCCCGGCTCGGTGGATATCAAGATGGGCACGCTCAGTAAGACGATCCCTTCAGTGGGCGGCTATATCGCCGCAAAGAAAGAACTGATCGACTATCTGCGGCACACCTCGCGCGCCTACATTTTCTCTGCGGCGTTGCCCCCGGCTCAAGCTGCAGCAGCCAACGAGGCTTTTAAAGTGATCCTCGATGAACCTTGGCGGATCGACAAGCTATGGCAAAACACGCGCCAATTCCTGGATGGTTTGAAAGGCTTGGGTTTCGACACGATGTTGAGCGCAACCGCCATCGTGCCGGTCTTGTGCGGGACAGACAAACGCGCCTTTGCCCTGACCCAGACCTGCCAGCGCAACGACCTGTTCGTGCTGCCGGTGGTCTCACCGGCCGTGCCGCAGGGTCTGGCGCGCCTGCGCTTGACGGTGACTGCCGCACATGAGGCGCATGAAATCCAATACGCGATCGACGTGATTGGCAAGGCGGGCAGGGAGATTGGGATCATTTAAGGCTTAAAAATCCCCCCTTGTATGTTTTATGTCCAGCCGGCATTCGTTTTTTGGAGGTTAACGCACCCGGCGGCGCCACTCTTCTTTGAATTGCAAGTCACGTGGGCTTTCGCCAGATTCAAGGGCCAGGAAGTCGCTCAACAGACGGTTG
>JBARBA010000496.1:0-8044 GCA_049792555.1 Anaerolineales bacterium | reverse complement strand
CCCAACTTGTTATGTGGACTTTCAGGAATTTCTACGGCACGTAGTACTGAACAATTAACTGCGGACGATCTACCACCGGAGCGCTGCCGCTAAAGAGACTGAGATAGTTGGCAACCGCGTCGTTGTTGTCATCCAGCTTGAAGCGCAGGCGGATTTGCGTCAGGCCGGAATTCGCCGTCAGCTTGTTAACATAGGCTTTCGCGCCGCTCAGGTCAAGCGTATACCAGTTGCTGACCGGGGCGGGCGTGAAAGGCCCGTAGGTTTTGCCGGCGGCGGCCTGGAAATCGGCGATTTGCAGCACCGAGGTGCTGCCGAAGAAGCCGTTCTTGATATCGACCATGAAGCCCCCGAAGGTGGCCAGCGGATCGCCGCCGCCGGTGACGCCCTGCTTCTTGACCTTGAGCGTCACTCCCGTGATGACGGCCTTATCCGGCAAGGCAGCCCCGCTGGCGAAGGACAGGATGCCGAGGTACTGTCGCCTGGCCTGGTTATCGCCCAAGTTGATGGCAACAGCGGTGTTGTTGCGCGCGCCGCCCACGCCGCTGGTCTCGCTCGATTCGATGATCCAGCCGTCCTGGTCGGCGATGGAAATGAGCGTAAGCGTGGTGCCCGGGAGACAAAGGTGGTCTTGCCAGCCGGGTATCAGGTGGTTAATAAAGGCGATCACTGCCGGGTTGGAGGAGTCCAACCCACAGCTAAGGGTCAACCAGCCCAGGCTTGTAAGATTTGTAAAAGAGACGGGGATTTCTCCGGTCAACTGATTTTTTTCCAAATACAGCGCCACGAGCTTTGCCAGGCTGCCCAATTGCGCCGGGAGGTGACCGGTCAACTGATTGCGATCCAAATACAGGTACTTGATCACACTCAGGTTTCCAAGTTCGGGCGGGATGGAACCGGTCAAGGCATTGGTGCTCAAAACCAGCGCCGTGAGTTGCGTCAGGTTGCCCAGTTCTGGCGGGATGGAACCGGTCAACGCATTGGCGCCCAAATTCAGATAGTAAAGTTGCGTCAGGTTGCCCAGCCCTGCCGGGATGGAGCCGCTCAACGCATTGCCAGACAAATCCAGCCACTCAAGTTGCGTCAAGTTGCCCAGCCCCGTTGGGATGGAACCGCTCAACCGATTCCAAGACAAGTGCAACTCCGTGACGTTGATGCCAATCCCACAAACAACCCCGACCCAATTGCAAGGGGTGTCCGTTTGCAGCCAGTTGGTGTGATCGCTCCAACCCGCGCCGTTGGCGCTGTTGTACAAGGCCACCAGCGCGTCACACTCCGCCGCCGGGACTTGGGTCTGCGCCGCGCAGGTCGTGAAGGCTGCCGAGGATGGCTTTGCCAGAACGCTGTGAGTCTGGGTCGGGACCGCCAGGAAGCTGCCCAGGATGGCAATTACCAACAATGCGCGCATGATCTTTTGGAACAAGAAGTTTTTTTTCATGGTTTCCTCGTATCTTCTTAAAATTTGGGGGAATTGTTCTTACAGGTGGTTTCGATACGGCGGCGGAACAGCACCGCCGCCTACTCAACCACCGGTTATTGAGATGATACGTTTCCTCCACCGAACAGAACTTTGAAAAGGTAGCTTGGGTGTTGCAGGATTAATCATAGCACCCGCTACGGGCCGCGATCATTCCTTTTGCATGACAAACCTCCGAGGGCTTGGCCCCCATACAGGGGCAAGCAAGCTCGGAGGTCTGTCGTGTCCAGCTTGAGCGCAAAAAAGGTCTCGATGCTTTTAATTCAGCACAGACTCCAGATTTTCCCTGAAAATATTTTCATCCTGGTTGTTGTAGAATGGCACGCCAATTAAACGATAAGATTTATCTTCAACTTCCAAAACTCTGTTTCCGAACTCTGCGGTGATGTCCTTTAGGAAGGTCTCTTTCCAACGATCACGTTCCCTGAGATGCGCGCCCTTTGGTTCGATGAAGAGTTGATAAATGAGCGCTTGCCCGTTTTTCTCTTGCAGGAATAAAACAAAATCGGGTTGGAAGGCTTGCCCGTCTGAAAAGTTATAGATGGCAAAGTGACCTTCATTGCGCAGCAGGTAAATCTCTTCGTATTGCGCTTGAAGTTTTTCCATTTGGCGGTCGAGCATGCGCACAAAGGCTTTTTCTTCGCTTGAGCTATAGATTGTGTTGAAAGCAAACCAGTCTTTTGTGGAGACGAAATGCTCAAACTGCGCATCTTCCTTGCCGTACTCATTGTCTTTCGAGAATTTGAGCGCTTTATCGGTGAATATTTCATGAATGCGCGAATGCCGGAAGTCTTTCGAGCCTTGATAATCGGTGGTCTGCTGGCGGATTTCGGCTTCAATTACGCCGAGCAACTCCAGCATGGCATTCAGCTTTTCAACTTTGTTTTCAGCCAGTCCGTAAACATTTCCCTGAAACGTAATTTCCAGTCCGCCGAGATAGTGATCGGACTTGATGAACTCGCGTATGGATGCGAGATGGGGGAAATAATGTTTGAGCGAAGCGAAGGTGTAGAAAGGTTTTCGGGCAATGGCCGATTGAACAATGTTGGTTTCAATCGCTTTCACTGCCAGATCCTTGCGCGCTTCTTCCGAAACAGCCGCGCCTTGTCTCCTCTCGGCCAGCATCGCGCTTGCGCCGCCGTGCCCGGTCGCAATGACGTGGACGTAATTCTTTTTCTTGACGCCTAAATCGGCGAAAGATTTAACGCGCTGGTAATCGGTTGCGACCGGTTTGTTGAGGTAGATCAAGCCATATTTGTAGAACTGCGTTTTCTTGAACGAGTCTTTGAGTTTGAGTTCCCTGGTAACTTCGTTCTCGTCCATCATGCCCTGCTCGATCAGCGCCGCGCGGATTTCGGCGATATAGCGCGAGTCGTTGATGCTGTGATAGTGCAATTCTTCGATCACGCGCAGTTCGTGGTCAAGGTCGGCGTCGAATTTGCGGCGGAACTTGTCTTGCAAAGAGACCCTAAAGGTCTCGGAGACCTTTAGGGTCTGGTTGACGACAAACGGGAAGTAACGCGCTCCGCGCCCGATCAACTGCGCTTCAGACAGGGTGGTTGTGCCAATCGTGGCCCGGCCGGTATCACGCGGCTCATAGCAGCGGACAATGTCAAACAGGTTGAGCACGTCCCAGCCTTCGTTGAGCTTTTGCACGGCAAAGATGGCGCGGATGCGGTTGTTTTTGTCTTCGAGCGTATTGACCAGGATTTGATATTTCTCTTTTTCAGGCTCGTCATTGACGGACAGGCAATAATCCGGGTGGAACTCGCTCTTTAGTCTTTCGGCAAGCTGTTCATCGGTAATGTGGTTTTCTTCAAAGAAGCGCAAAGCGCGTCGAACGATGGGAATATCCGATTTGCGGATTTTGGCAATTTGAGCGGCGTCCAGACTCTCGATGATCTTGTGGAAGTTGGTTTTGTTTTCCTGCGATTGCGCGATGGTTTTCTGGGCTTTGAATAAAATCACAGGCTTAAGATTGATGCGGTATTTCGCGGCGACTTCCTGTTTGTACTGGCTGAGGATCAAGGCTTGCAGGATGCGTTCGTTCAGGTCGAAGTCAGAATAAACCAGGGTGACGTCTTTCGAGAAGCGGTCGTTGCGGAATTCGGGCAGGTCGTAGCGGAAGATGACTTTGTTGCGGTATTTATTGACCATCGCGGGCGTGGCAAAATCGTGCGTGGCGGTGAATTCGAGCAGCAGGTTGTCGCTGTTCTGCGCAAAGATTTTCTGGATCGTGTTCTCCCAACTCTCGAACATTTCGATTTCGGATTTGGTCTGGACGTTCATGTGGTGGGCTTCATCGGCGATCAAGACCACTTGATGTTTGCGGAAGTCTTCATACGTGATGGCGTTTTCTTTTTCGGTCGTCAGGTCCGAATGCAATTTCTGGATGGTGGTAAAGCAGATGTTGATCTCGCTGCGGTTTGCGTCTTCGAAATTATCGACCGGCGAGATGCGCACGCGGCGATTGCCGATGGTGATCTCTTGCCCGAAAAGGTATTTGATCGAGGCGGCGTTGAGGAAATTATCCTTTGTCTTTTCGATGATGTTGGTGGAATTGACGAAGAACAGGAAGTTGCGATAGCCCTGTTCGTAGAGATACAAGATCAGCCCGGCCATGATGAGCGTCTTGCCGCTGCCGGTTGCCATGTTGAACATAAAGTGCAGGGGATAGGTTTTGTTGGGGAATTCGTTTTTGTAGCAATGGAAAAAGCGCGCAAAGGCTTCGATTTGATAGCCGCGCAGTTCGAACCTGGGGTTCAAATTCAGTTTGACGGCATCGGGGATTTCTTTGCGCAGCCCGCCAAAGCGTGAAAAAGAATCCAACTCTTGGTAAAGAAATAGGTCAGACATAAATCTCCATTCTCATGTCATTGCGAGGAGGGCGCTCTTCCCGACGAAGCAATCCCCTGTTTAACGAGCAATTCTTATCGGGCACATTTTTCCCGTTTAATGGGAGATTGCTTCGTCGCTGGGGAGCGCTCCTCGCAATGACATTTAACCGAATAGTTCTTCGTATAAATCTTTCCATTCTGGATTGATGCTGTTTATCAAATCTATCTTCTTTTGCCGCGAGCCGCCTTTGATTTGCTTTTCGCGAGCGATGGCAACATTGACATCTCCACCGACTTCGTAATAGACCAGTTTATGAACATTGTATTTTTTTGTAAACGCGCCGCCTTCACCTTTTTTGTGTTCAGAAACTCTACGTTGCAGGTTATTGGTGACGCCTGTATATAAAACGGTGTTATGGGCATTTGCCATAATGTAAACACAATATTCTCTGCCGACCGCCATTCTTGCGCTCCCATTGCCATGTCATTGCGAGCCGTTCTGTGGCGAAGCAATCTCCCGTCTGCATGTCACTGCGAGGAACGAAGCAGTCTCTCCTGTTCGATACGAGAAAGTCCCGTTAAACGGGAGATTGCTTCGTCGCTGGGGAACGCTCCTCGCAATGACATTAACCGTAAAATGCTTTATTCAACGCCTTATCTTCCGCGCTGACCCTGAACTGCGCGTCGTCGATTTCGGTAAGATTGACATACAACTGGTTTTTATCGAGCAATTCTGCCAGCAGGTGTTTTTGTTTTTCGAAACCATCGGGTTCTTTGCCGATGGCTTCAAAGTCCTTGACGGCTTCTTCGGGCATTTCGGGGTTGACGTACCAATTCAGGAACGAGCCTTCGGCCATTTCCTGCCAGATTTTGAGCAATTCCCGGCTGTCTTGCGCGGCCTGGATGCGCTCCATAAAGGCTTCGTTATATTTCAGCAGTTCGCAGTAGATGAATTCGCCTTGCTTGTCATTTTCGATAACTTTGCGAACGCGCTCTCGCGTAACCTTTTCCACGTAATCCATTTGTTCGCAGATGATGAATTTTCGATTACCGCCGTCCTTGTTCAATTCCAATACGGCGTGAGCAGTTGTGCCACTTCCACCAAAAAAGTCCAGAATTATCGCGTTCTTGTCATTTGCGACAACCGCATACAAACAATCGTAAACATTCCAAAGTGATTTTGGAAAATCAAAAGGAGAATTGGGAACAAGAGACTTTACTATTTGTGTCCCATAAATATTTGCGTCGTATCTGCTATCTTCCCAAACAGTACGATAAGTTCCAAAGTCTTTTCCAATCTCAATTTCATAGCCAGTCTTTGTTTTTTTAGCTCTTAACAAATGCTTAATTTCATCCACACTTTGCCTTGCATATCTCCATTTGCGCTCAACACCTTCTTTGTCAATTGGATAGACAAAATATTGATTTTTATGATGAACCGTTTGTGCGGATGGATGTTCATTATCTTTGGCAACGTCACCGAATTCAACAATTTCGTCATTTTCTACAATTACAGGATAGAAACAATTTTTAGCATCTTCACGCTTTGATTCCCCACCCCAATTTCTGAGTGGAGACCAATCAACATCCTCTTCGGTAATTCTCCTGTTGCCAATTATTTTCTTTCCTTGCGGGATTACAAAAAAAGCATATTCGTGAACGTAAGAGAAGTTTGCACCTTGAACGCCGCGTGGATTATGAACTATCGTGATGCAATGAATCTCGTATTCGCTAAATAATTCATTGAGCATAACACCTAGATAAAACTGCTCATTATCGTCAATGGCGACAATAAGAACACCATCTTTTGTTAGCAATTCTTTGGCTACTTCCAACCTGTTTTTCATGAAAGTCAGCCAGGTTGAATGATTGAAATTATTGTTGTAAGCAAAAGTGTTGGTTTTGGTATCAGGATTATACGGCGGGTCAATATAAATCAACTTGACCTGCCCGCGAAACTGCGTTTTGAGCGTGTGCAAGGCTAACAGGTTATTGCCTTTGAGAATCAGGTTTTCACGAATGACGCCGTTCGCATCGCGCTTGAAGTCTTGAACGGGCTGCTGGCCTTGCGCCGTATAGCGCGTGAAGTTGGTCAATACTTTGGGGTCAAGCAGGCGGTTGATTTCATCCTGCGCCAGCACTTCGTTGAAAAAAATTTCCTTGCGCTTTTCTTCTTCCTGCGTTTGCCCGCCTTCAAGAACCGTGTCTTTATAGGGCCAAGCCAGCGCCACTTCGCCGCGTTCGCGCAGCGACTTGCCATCAATCGTCAGGCCAATGCGGTTCTTGAAGCGCGTGTAGGAGTTGTTCAGGAAGTTCTTTTGCGAGATGTATTCGAGAAAGGTGTTGAGGTTGAAAACCCAATGTCCCTTCGACTCGCTCAGGGCGTCGCCTTCTATCTCATCGAAAAACTTGGCCTTAATTTCCTGATCTGAAAGCAGCAGTCTGACCAGATCATGATCCATCTTCCAAGCGCGGTCTTGCACGGCGGCAATCAGCAATTCGCCGTCATCATCCACCAGGTTGTGGTCGGTTTTGAGCAGGTCAATAAGTTTGGTGTTGAAGGTCATGGGAACTCCGGGAATAAATTGATGCTGCAATTATACAAGATTTTCCATCTGTGCTTATTCGCATGGCATAAGCCCCTCTTTCAAGTATACCCGACCCACCCTTCGCGCCACGTAGCAATTCCCAAACGAGATCCCATCGGCGCAGGCTGCCCCTTTTCTCCAAGACCGCCCAAACAGCCAACCACCCCAAAGAATCAAAAGAAAAGCAAAAAAGAGCTTAAGTGTTATAATATCCTGGTTGACGCCTTACACATTGAAACTAAGTCTCTAAAACAAAAAACAAGCGCAATGCGCGCAGAGATTAACGCCGTGTGCGCAAATTTGTACTTCTGAAAAACAAGCTCACTTTCTTTAAAAGTAGCTGTACTTTTCTTAAAAGGAAACCTACTCTTAAGAAGAGTAAGCTTACTCTCTTTAAAAGTAGCTGTACTTTTCTTAAAAGAAAGCTTACTTTCTTTGAGAGTAAGCTTACTCTCTTTAAAAGTAAACGCACTTTCTTTAAAAGCCAGCTTACTTTTAAGAAGAGTAAGCTTACTTTTTTGATAGTTCTTTAAAATTTTCTTGACAAAGAAAATACTTTCCATATAATTAAAGTATGCTTCATTACGATCACCACTCAACCCAATTCACAAGGAGATCAATATGCCCTACCCATTCGATTCTGTCGATCAAGCCAAAGATGTTATTAAAGGTTGGAAGACCTTCGATGCGGCTTTCAAGGTCGGCGAGCTGACCTGCGCGGCCCTTGAAAGCGAAGTCAACGAGGCGCTCGGCCTGCAAGACCAGATCGACGCGCTCGAAAAGCAATTAACCGACCTGCGCAACCGGCGCGATACCAAAGCCGCCTCCATCTGGGAGATGGTCAAACGCGTGCGCAGCACCGTCAAGGGCCTTTTTGGCGATAACTCATCCCAGTATGAGTTGGTCGGCGGCACGCGCCTGTCCGAAAGGAAGAAGCCGGTCAAGAAAACGCCAACAGCGCCGGCAGCGCCCACCTCCTGATCTGCGTTGGACGCCGGTCTAACCCCAATACTGTTTAGTTAAGCGAATGACCATGACAGCTTTTTCTGTGAAACAGTCCGACGGACTTCGTAGGATAGCCCGGACGTTCCACGTCCGGGCGGCGCAACGGGTGGAACATGCCCGTTTAATGGACGAATTCTACG
>JBARBA010000495.1:0-3475 GCA_049792555.1 Anaerolineales bacterium | reverse complement strand
ATACTGGAGAGCAGGTCAACGTAGTCGACCCCCGGATCCATTTCCAGCACCAGGCGGGTGGCAGGCAGGGAAACGAATCTCGCTGGTGGGACAACCTGGTCAAAGACGGCTGCGCGTTTTTTTTCGTCGATGGCAACGATTCTCATTGGAGGGCAAAAAAAGGTGGAATGGATGCGGCGGGCAGCTACCGGGTAGACAAAAGCCAAAATTTCGTCTCCCAGGAATGTGCGATGTAGCGATCTCTGCGTATCTTCGTTTGGAGAAGAAATCCATACAACTCTTTTCGACATGGCAGTCCAGGTTCCAGAAATGAGGAAGTTTCCTAATAGAGATTGTACACACAACAAACCAATTTTAACCCTAATACACGTATCATCTCAAAATTCGGGGGGGAATTGTTGTTACAGGTGGTTTCGACACTCGCACCGGCGGCAAGTGCAGGTCCGTCTACCCTTCGATGGACTAAGGGCAGGCTCAACCACCGATGATTGGTATCTTCTCAAAATTTGGGTGGAATTGTTGTTACAGGTGGTTTCGATACGGCAGCGGGACAGCGCCGCTGCCTACTCAACCACCAAATATTGAGAAGTTACGATGATTGATACTAATACACTTTACAAATCTGTTTACGAGCTGAACGATTGCTTTTATCGGCTGCTCAGGTATTAAACCGGGGAACGTATAAACCCGACTGCCGCACAGTCTCGCATTCAGTTTATAATTACAACAGTGAGTGATGATCCTACATTTAGCGGGATCTTGAGAAAGGATATGTGATGACCAAGCTGGCGTATGTCGTGGAAGATGATATCGATCTCGCAAAAATTTATACGGAAGCCCTCAAGCTCGTTGGTTTTGAGGTCGAAACACTTTTGGATGGTCAACTTGCCTATGAGCGCATCAAAAAACGGAAGCCGGACTTTGTCCTTTTGGACATGCACCTGCCTCACGTTTCGGGGAATGAAATCTTATGGCTGACCTGGTTTGACGACCTGCTCGAGTCGATCCAGTTCATCATCATTACCGCCGACCCTGATATGGAAAAAATTTACAGCCCCAAAGGCTACCAGGTGTTGATTAAGCCGGTGCCTTTCCAAACGCTTGTGGATGTGGCCCAGGAAGTATACAAAGATGCGCAAAAGCAAACCTAATTTGCTTTTCGAGTAAGGCTGACCCTGCTGTTATGTTTCGGCCTCGTCCAATGGACGGGGCCGAAAATTGTTAATCAAGCTATAACCTTCCAGGCGCGCTCAAGCGAATGGGTTGTGATAAACTACTCCCAGCCTAGTTGCAAAAAGTTGCAAAAGGAAATTGATGTGTGTCGTCACGGTAGTATGTAGGAGCAGTATGTCTTGCGCCCCCCAGATCACCCAGGAAATGCGTTCACGCGGCTTGCGTCTGACCTCCCAGCGGCTTGCCATTTTGGAGACGCTGCGGCATTCGGGAAAGCACCTCACGCCCCGGGAAGTGTATGCAAAGGCCCGCGAGTCGGTCCCGGGGTTGATGGAAACCACCGTCTACCGCACGCTGGAATTCCTGGTTAAGCATCAACTGGTTTTTGCCGCGCAGGTTGCCAGCGGCAAACTGGTCTACGAAGCCGCCGACCATGACCATCACCATATTATTTGCCGCAACTGCCATAAGGAGGTGGAAATATCTCATCAACAACTGGAAGCCTTATACTGTGAGATCGAAAAATCAACCGGTTATCGCCTGACAGCCGGCCACCTGACCTTTTTTGGCCTGTGCCCCGATTGTCAATAAAACGCAACATTCCACACGAAAAGGAGGTAGTTCAAATGTTCGCCAAAGAATCTCGACTCAACCTGAAGTGGCTGGCTATTTACTATAGCGCGTTGTTCGTTTGGCTGGGGACGACTGCCATGCACATCCCCGAAGGTTATCTCAGCCCGATTACATCCTTGATCATGTTCCTGCTTGTGCTGCCTTTCTGGATGATCGGTACCCGCAAAATCCGCCAGACCATGAACGCCCGCAGCGTGCCGCTGATTGCCTTGTTGGCGGCCTTTTCTTTTGTGATTATGATGCTCAATATCCCGTTGCCCGGCGGGACGACCGGCCACGCGGTGGGGGCGGCCCTGGCGGCGATTGTGCTCGGCCCGGAAGTTGCCGTCATCGCCATTTCGATTGCGCTGATCATCCAGGCCCTGTTCTTTGGCGACGGCGGTGTGCTGGCGATTGGCGCGAACTGTTTTAATATGGCGGTGGTGATCCCATATCTCAGTTACTATATTTATCGCGCATTCTCTAAAAATACGCCCCTGGCTTCCTCGCGCCGGGTGATCGGCGCTGCGCTGGGCGGCTGGGTGGGGGTCAGCGTGGCGGCGTTCCTGGCGGGCGTCGAATTTGGCATCCAGCCGTTGCTTTTCAAGGCCGCAGACGGGTCGTCGTTGTACGCGCCCTATCCGCTGGCGATTGCCATTCCGGCCATGGTCATTCCGCACATGTTGGTTGTGGGGGTTGTCGAAGGATTGCTGACCGCGCTGGTGGTGGTCTACTTGCAGCGTTCGAACATGGCCGTCCTGGAGACTGCCGAAAAACCGGCATTGGCGGCTGAAATGGGCGGCTTCTCGAAGCTGCGCGGACTTTGGGTGGGGCTGGTCGTCCTGGTGGCGGCCTCGCCGCTCGGTTTGCTGGCCCCCGGCACGGCCTGGGGAGAGTGGAGCACCAACGAACTGTCGCAAATGGGGCTGAAATCGATTCCGTCCGGGCTGGAGAAACTTTCTACACTGTGGGGCGCGCCGCTTTCCGGGTATGACCTGCCGCTCCTGGGCAATACCAACCTGGGATACGTGCTCTCCGCCGTTTTGGGGGTTGCGATCATCGCGTTGGTCGTCTGGTTATTCCTGATGCTGATCACTGCCGGTTCGAACGCCCAAAAGCAAAACACCCAATGATGTCCCGCCCCCGTAAACACAGCAACATCATCGAACATACCCTGCGCGACATCGCCGGGACCTTGGAAC
Source organism: Anaerolineales bacterium (assembly GCA_049792555.1). GTDB lineage: Bacteria > Chloroflexota > Anaerolineae > Anaerolineales > Villigracilaceae > UBA5195. Next base: position 488 of record JBARBA010000495.1, on the reverse strand, counting down.
GCGCGCTTTTTGCCGAAGAGATCAGCGGGCGGGACGGGTTGCTCCAGTCGCTTGACCCGCGCGTCAAGGTGCTGGCGGTGTTGGCTTTCCTGCTGGCGGTCAGCCTTTCGCGCAGCCTGGTTGTCATCGCCGCGATTTACCTCCTGGCGTTGATCCTGGCGCTGGCCTCGTCCATCCCGGCGGGTTTCTTCATTAAGCGCGTCTGGCTGGCCCTGCCATTTTTCACGGGCATGCTCATCCTGCCAGCTCTTTTCATCACGCCCGGCCCGACGCTGCTGCAACTCCCGCTTGGGCTGGTCGTCACCGCCACCGGCCTGACCAGCGCGCTCTTCCTGCTGCTGCGGGTCAGCACGTCCGTTTCACTGACCCTGCTGCTGATCCTGACCACCCCCTGGAACACGACCCTCAGCGCGCTGACGGTGCTGCGCGTCCCGGACGTCTTTATCCTGATCCTGGGGATGACCTACCGTTACATCTACCTGCTGCTG
>JBARBA010000494.1:0-14766 GCA_049792555.1 Anaerolineales bacterium | reverse complement strand
CACCCCAAAACTTTTCGCCAACACTGAGGCGTTCACTTGAAGTTCGCAGGGTGGTGTAATGGCGCAATGATTTTCCCGTTTTTTGCATGACTACCACATGCACATGCCCTGCCGCCTCAGGCTTGGACTGAAAGCGCTCGGCGTTTTCGACTCTGATCAAGCCTTCGCGAACACTTACTTTTCCAGACATTTCGGTTGACATAAAATTTCTCCTGAATGTTGATTTATCGAATCAAACTTTCGATAATAAAACCGAAGCGTTTTTCTTTATCCTGTTGCTGCCAACGCCTTAGATGAAAATCAAGGCGTTCTTTGTCACGGTCTGTGCTTGCGCGCATATACAGGCGCATAAACACCAGTTTTACAAATTCTTGCTTATCTTCATCGCCGAAAGATTCTTCCGCCCAATCTTTCAGCTTATTCAGGGCAGATGAACGGATCAAACCAAGCTTATCCAAGCGCCTCTCTTCAAGGCAAACCTGGTACATCTGGATTACTTTATCCCTGACAGATTCGCACTCAAATGCGTGACAGAAATCAACCGCTTCCATGAAAGCAAGCGCCGCTCCCAAGCGTTGAACACCGGCATCCTCATCTGTGATCCACTCTTTCAAACTTTCAATAACGATTTCTGTCTTGCCGTCATCGCACAGTTCTCTTAAAACCAAAGCTGAAAGAGTTACCAGCATGGTGTAGTCCCAAGGGGTGGAATCTTTTTTCCCCAACGATTGGCGCACAATCTCGATGGACTCTTCCGGCCAGGTAGCACATAGTGAGATCATGGTTGCCAGGGCGGTGCGATTCAAATCCGAATCGGAAACAGTGCTCCAATGCTTAAGCAACTTCTTTATATTGTCGGCATATTTGTCGTGTTTTGCTACCACTGAGAATGCCACGCCCACGTTGACATTAATTCCCAGATAAAAGTGTTTTGCCCAGGGAAGAACGACTTCATCCTTAATTCGGATAAAGTCCATTTCACACATTAATTCGCCCACCGCCTGGGCGGCGCGATAGCGCACGTCTGCCCGAGGGTGAGCGCCAAACTCTCTTAAGATAGGCAATAATTTCCAAACAACGCGCGAGTAGTGGTTTACCAACAGCCTCAAGGCTTTCCGGCGCTGCTCGTCATCGTGAAAATCAATGATCTTGACCGCGGTAATGCCGTGTTCCGTATTGCGCTCACCATCTTTGTACAAGAGATTGGTTTTGTCGAGAATCGCTGTTTCATCGGCAAAGACAACAGGTTTCTTTTTTTCAGGGATATCCGCCGGCGCGTCCTGCTCATCGTCGAGCGTGATCGTGAAATGGATATTTTTGCCCTTTCCATCCGATACGGTTTGAGAAGTCATTTCTTATTCTCCTCAACTTTTTCAGCCGGCGCCTGCAAACCCAGATTAATGCCATCATAGATCTGCATAAATTCATGCTTTTCCAGACCGCTAAAAAGCGCTGCCGTGAGCAAAAAAACCTGTTCGTCCGTGTTTAACTCTTCGGCAAACCACTTCTTTACTTCCGCGTCGCCCTGCGCAAGCGGATGTGTTTTATCGACAGGCCCTTCCGGGGATACCGCCTGGGAATCCATGTTCTCGATGGACTTTATTTCTCTGAAAATGCCTTCCACTTCCCTTAAGTTTTCCCGCATCTGCCCGACAGGGGAATCCGGTTCTTTGTCGGGCATTTGATATGCCGCCCACTGTTCTTTTCTTTCTTCCTTAACCTTCACCCATAAAATACCGGTTAATCTACGGCGTTTGCAAAAGCCAATCAGGCGGCGAACTTTTTCTCCAAGCGGCATCGATTCGCTAAACTCTGCCTTGACTTTCTGCAATGCATCATCGCTATCGCATAAAATCAGCAATTCGGTTTCGCTAAATGTTTCCACAATAAATTGTTGAAAAGTGGTTGTCATAAAACTCCTTTTCTGTTGGCCTTTTGTTCCGAACTGCTCACATTGGGATCAGGGAAGCGTTCTCATGCGGCACTCCCAGCGCCTTATCCCACACTCATTTGATTTCTTTTTGAACATATCCTTCTTTCGTGACCGGGCTTTTATTCATCCGGTTTGTCACGTTCATTGCGCGCCTGGCTTTGAGCAGGGGCATTTGCATGCGACGCGCCATTCCCCAGGTTGACGTTCGACTGCGCGCCATCACCCACAGCAATGCCGTTGGCATTCTGAATGTTTCCAACCTCAATGCTTCGATCAATTTTATCGCCGCTCACAGAATCGCCATAAATGTGGTTAATATTAATGGTTTGAGCTGTATAGTGCTGCCCCTCACTGGCTGGGCGACTTTGGGGTAATCCATTTGCAGGCGGCGGGATATGGCCTTCGGGATTTTCGGAGGGCATTCGGTTAGAAACTGCCGGCTCATTCCCAGGCATTTGATGGGCTGCCCATTGTTCTTTTCTTTCTTCCCTGACTTTTGCCCATAAAATTCCCGACAAACCACGCCTCTTGCAAAAATTGATCAGGCGGCGAACTTTTTCTGCAAGACTCATTGAGTCGCTGAACTCTACCATGGCTTTCTGCAATTGCTCATCACTCTCGCACAAAATCAGCAGTTCGGTTTCGCTAAAAGTTTCCACCATAAATTGTTGAAGAGTAGTTGTCATTAGTTTCTCTTGCCTCTCAACCTTTTGCCCTGAACTCCAACACCTGCTGATAGCCGATCTGGATCACATCGCCATGCTTCAAAATGACCGGGACGCGGGGCTGGATCGTCTGCCCGTTTAGTTGGGTGCCGAGCGAACTGCCCTCGTCTTGAATGTACACGCCGCGCTGGGTGATAATGATGCTGGCGTGCAGGCGCGAAACGCTGGTTTCAGGCAGGGAAATGTCATTGGTCGAGCCGCGCCCGATCAGCATGGCGCCGCGCTTGGACAGGTTAACCACCTGCCCGGTCAGATAGCCCGACCGCCCGTAAAGATGAGGCCCGGTGGGCCGCGCGGATGAACCGGCAATCGGGGGTTGTTGGATAGGCCGTGACGGCGGGTTGACCGGCAGAGGCGGGATGACCGGTTTAAACGGCAGGATGATGGTTTTCATCATTTCGGCGGTGCTGTTGCCGGGTTTCTTCTCAGGCCCGGCTGCCATGCGCGCCTGGTCAAAGGCTTCAGCCAGGTCCAACGTGGTGGCGTAGCGGTTGCCGGGGTTTTTATCGAGCGCCCTCGTGACCACCCGCTCCACCGGCGCGGCGATGTTCGGATTGATACTCCTGAGTGGCGGGATCGGCAGGTGGATGTGTTCCCAGGCAATCCGTTCGCGCGGAGTGGTGCCGGTGCTGTTGGGGCTTTCGCCGCGAAACGGCAGTTGCCCGCCGCTTAACATCTCGTACAAGGTGATGCCCAGGCCATAAATATCGGTATAAGGCCCGGTGTCGTCGCCCATAAATTGTTCGGGGGCCATATAAGGCGGCGTCCCGCCGGTGCCGGTGGCGCCCGACAAACGCGCCACGCCAAAATCGGTCAGCAGAACCCGCCCATCCTTGTGCAGCAGGATGTTGGGAGGCTTCACGTCGCAGTGGTAAACGTTATTTTTATGGGCATAATTTAATGCGCTGCAAATCGGGCCTAAAATACGGCTGGTTTCCTGGAGCGAAAGCGGACGTTTTTCATTCAGGATGTGGTTGCGCAGGTCAACGCCGTCCACCCAGTCCATCACCAAAAAATACATGCCCTTATGCTCGTCAAATTCATAGATGCGCACAATGTTGGGGTGTTCGAGCCGCCGCAACAACTCGGCTTCCTTCACAAACAGCTCAAAGTACTTGCTATTCGGCAAATCGCGGCGCAAGATCTTGACGGCGATCCTGGCTGCACGCAGGTTATCCCAAGCGTCGAAAACATCGGCCGTGCCGCCCGTCCCGACCAGGACGCGCAGGTAATAACGATCTTTCAGGGTATGTCCAATCAGTTCGTGAGTCATAGTTATGGAACCACCGTCCTGCCAATTTGAATATCATAACGATAACCGACCGTTCCGGCCGGGTACGCATCCTGGCCGTCATTCAGCGGGCGCAGAAAAACGACATCCGTGGAAAGCTGGTAGCGCCCGTCGGCCCAGCCTTCGACGACAAAACGATAATAATAGCGGCAAAAAAGCGCGGCTTGTTTGTAGTTGTAAATATCAAACTGGCCGAGGTTGAGCAGCCGGTTTTGCTGGTCGGTAAAGCGGAATTCCATATTCGCCAGGTTGTCATCCAGGGTGGTCTGCGACGCGGCGCACCACGAAAAGCCCCAGCGCAGGCGTTCCGGCGCGTCCAGCCGGACGGTATAGGTATACGTCTTGCCGGGTTCAGGCCGGTCGGCTTCCGGTTCGGGGGCCATCTTTTCCAGGGATGGGACGGACAACACGTCCAGGTTGAGCGCCGGGACCTGCAAGCCTGGCCCGAGGGACGGTTTGATCAGCAAGAACGCCGCCAGGGCAACCACAATCAGAATAAGGAATATCCAGATCGGAGCCGAACGCGCCCAGGCGGCAGGGGGCTGCTGCAAGGCCGGCGCAGGGCGGACGACAGCCGGGGTCGCCTTCGGGGGAGTTGCCGGTCGCCGGCGCGTATCGTCCTGCCCGGCCTGGAAACGCTGTAAATCGTTGAACAAATCGACCGCGCTGGCATAACGCTGCGCCGGGTTTTTCTCCAGGCAGCGCAGGACGATTTGTTCCAGCCCGGGCGGGATGGCCGGATTCTGTTCGCGCAGCGACGGCGCCGGGAGATAAACCTGCTCCCAACGGATTTTTTCTGGGGTACTCCCCGAAAACGACGCCTGGATACCGTTAAACGGGCGTTTGCCGCCGCTGAACATTTCGAACAGGATGACGCCCAGCGCGTACACGTCCGTCTGTGGGGTCAACGGCTGACGGGCCACTTGCTCCGGCGACATATAGGCCGGGGTGCCGCCGTAACGGTCGTCCTTGCGGAACTGTTCCGTCAGGCGCGCCAGGCCGAAATCGGACAGGAAGATGCGCCCGCTGCGGTCGATCAGGATGTTGGCCGGTTTCACGTCACAGTGGACGATGCCCTGGCTGTGGGCGTAATGCAAAGCCGTGCAGACCGGGCGGAAAACATCGATGACGGCGGGCAGGTCAAGCGGCTTCCCGGCCTGCGTGATACGCTCTTTGAGCGTGCTGCCATCCACGAAATCCATCAGGATGAAGGCCAGCTCGCCGTCGCTGCCCAGCCCGTAGGAGCGCACGATATGGGGATGCTGCAGCTTTGCCAGGGTTTCGGCCTCGGCCCGCAGTTGCGACAATAACTCCGGCTGCTCATGGATATCCCCGGCCAGCACCTTGATCGCCAGCAGCGCCGCGCGCTGCCGGTCCCAGACGCAGTAGACCGACCCCATGCCGCCTTTGCCGAGGAAGGATTTGACCTGGTAACGATTGGAGAGGGTGCTTCCGGTTAGATCGCTCATAGCTACGGGAACGGTGTGCCCCCAATTGTATTTTGGCAAAACCCTGGAGACACATTCGCAAAGATTAAGATCATCTCCGGGCGCAAATTGTATACGAATTGCCCGTCCGGGCAATACAGGCTGCCTACCTTGCAGGATATATCCGCAGCATTAATGCCCCACTCTGAGTTGTATTTGGAAAGAGAATCCCTATCCTGGACGATATATTCACATTTCCCTGCGCTGACTGTCGGTTCTTGGGTAATGGCAGGGATCGGTGTGCCTCCAATCGTGTCCTGGCAAAAATAGGGAGCCACATTCACAAAGATTAAGACCATATCCGAATACAAATATTGGTCGGCAAATTTCCCGCCGGCGCACCTGTAACTTCCTGGTTTGCAGGAAATATCAGCCAACCTGATCCCCCACTTTTGCTGATATTTCTCAAAAGTATCACCATCTTTGACAGTATATTCACATTTAACCTGGGTCGTTGCCGATGGTTGGGCAATTGTCAGAATAACGATAGGGACTGGCGTCCATGTTGCCGTTTTTACGGGCATAGGAATGGCTGGCGCGCCACTCTTGCCCGCCATGAAATAGGCCAGGAATAATAAGGCAAAAATTGCCAGCCCCACCAGCCAGGGAACAACCCTGCGGCGTGGCGTTGACTGAGCCGGGGCAGGCGGCGGAGGAGTCTGCGGCACAGCATCCTGCCCGGCAGGCTCAAGAACCGGCTGCGATGCGCTTAATTCCTCGGCAGGTTGAGCAGGTTGATTATCATCGGGCGGATTGACAGGATTGACAACAGGACTAACAACCCCGCCGACTGCGGTTGTAAGCGCAGTCAACACATCCAGGGCGCTGGCATAACGCTGGGCGGGGTCTTTTTGCAGGCATTGAAGCACGACCGCTTCCAGCGCTTCAGGGATATTGGCGTTGAATTGGCGCGGCGAGGACGGGGCAAGATTAATCTGTTCCCAACGCACTTTTTCGCTGGTTGAACCGGTCGTATCGGCATGGTCGCCGGTAAAAGGCCGCTCGCCGCCGGTGAGCATTTCGTAGAGCACCACGCCCAGGGCGTAAATATCGGTCTGCGGGGTGGGGTCGAGGCCGCGCGCCTGTTCGGGGGCCATGTAGGCCGGAGTGCCCGCGCCCACCATCGTGGCGGTGGCGCTTTCGGTCACGCGGGCAATGCCGAAATCGGTCAGGTAAATACGCCCGGTCTTGTCGATCAAAATGTTGCCGGGCTTGATATCGCAATGCACAAAGCCCTGGCGGTGCGCAAATTGCAGCGCCGCGCAGACCGGCTGCATCACTTCCAATAGGCGCTGGTCGGTAAAAGGCCGGTTGCTCTCGAAAATTTCGCGCCGCAGGGAGGAACCGTCGATGAAATCCATCAGCATGAAGGCCAGCAGTCCCTGCTGTTCCATGCCGTAGAAACGCACGATGTTGGGGTGCTGCAAGCGCGCCAGGGTTTGGGCCTCGCGCTTGAAGCGGCGCAGGAAGACCTTGTCTTCGGCCATGTCGGAGCGCAGCAGTTTCAGCGCCAAAAACGTGGAACGCTCCGCGTCCCAGGCGCGATAAACTTCGGCCATGCCGCCCGAACCGGCCAGGGCCTCAATGCGATAGCGATTTAGAATAACCTGTCCGGGGTTAAGTGTGCTCATAAAGGCAAAACCACGGCTTTCACCATACGATGTTGTAATTATTAAAGAAATAATTCAACGCGAAAATCACGGCGGGGATGACCACACAGACCACGCAAAGCAAAACCAGCGCGCCAATTCCCAGCAGCAGCCGGTTGCGGGATTTTTTCGGAGGCTGGTCCGCGGCCGGGGGCGGCAGCGGCGCTTCCGCGCGGACAGGGGCAGCGTCCACCGGCCCGGTTTTCTCTTTTATACCCAGGTCGGCGGGAGATAGTTGGAGCGTTTTGGGAGAGTCGGGAACGCCACCTGTTGCCAATACCAGGGCGTTCAAGAATTCAAGCGGTGTGGCAAAACGGCCTTCGGGGTTTTTGTCCAGGCAGCGCGCCAGCACCGCATCCAGATCCAACGGCAGCGTTGGTTTTAGCTGACGCACCGACGGAACAGCCTGGTTAAGCTGCTCCCAACGCACTTTTTCGAAGGTCGAGCCTTTGGTATTGGCATGCTCGCCGGTATATGGCCGTTCCCCGCCGGTGAGCATCTCGAATAACATGACCCCCAAAGCATAAATATCCGTCTGTGGGCTGGGTTCGTGTCCGAGCGCCAGTTCAGGAGCCATATAAGCCGGCGTGCCTGCGCCAATCATCGTCGATGTAGACCCATCGGCGACGCGCGCAATGCCAAAATCGGCCAACAAGATGCGACCGGTTTTATCGATCATCACATTGCCGGGTTTTAAATCGCAATGGATCAGGCTCTGGCGGTGGGCGTAATGTAAAGCGGAGCACACCGGGCGCATGATTTCGAGAATGCGCGGCAGGGACAACCCCTGGCCCTGCGTTTGGAAAATCTCCGAGCGCAAACTTGCGCCGTCTACAAACTCCATCAAGATAAACGCCAACAAGCCGTCCTGCTCCAGCCCATAAAACCGGACAATGTTTGGGTGCTGCAAACGCGCCAGGGTTTGCGCTTCGCGCCTGAAACGGCGCAAAAAGACCGGGTCTTCGGCCATGTCTTCACGCAAAAGCTTGAGCGCCAGGTACGTGGCGCGCTCCTGATCCCAAACCTTAAAGACCTCGGCCATTCCCCCCCGGCCGAGAGCAGATTCAACGTGATAGCGTTCCTTAAGAACTTGCCCCAACAGGTCAGGCATACTTTAGCACCTAAAAATGAAAACGGCGTCGCCAATTTTCAACTGGTCGCCGGCGTTTAAGCGCCCGGCCTGCACCCGTTGACCGTTGACGTACGTCCCAATGGCGCTGTTTTGGTCCTGAACAAACCAGGCTCCCTGCGCATAGCGCAAACGAACGTGCGCGCGCGAAACTCTTTGGTCGGGAAGGTTCAGGCTATTGGCAGCGCCGCGCCCAATCGAGAAATCCGTCCCGACGACCTGCACCATCCGCACGGGCAGGTTCCCGCCCACCACTTCCAGCCGGGCAAGGACAGGCAACTCCGGCGGCGGCGCGAACGCCGGGGGAGGCGCATCCTGCCAGGGCTGGGCAGGCTCTTGCTCTGCCGGGATGATGACGCGACCGCGATTGTATGCAGGCATCCCGGGGAAAACGCCGGCGATAAACTCCATCGCCACACCGCCCATTGCCGCAATATATCCGACAATCAGGAATATCGCGCCGAAACGAGGCTCAACGTTGACTCCCAATTGCGCCGCGTTGCTGCCAAGCTGAATTAGCTTCGCCAGCAAAACAAGCAGGCTCAAGGCAATGCCACCGGCTTCAACCATCGGCGCATACCTGTCCAGGTCTTGACGAATCAGCGACACGAACGAGGCTGCCAACGTCAGCAACATGCCCAGGAAAATCAAATAGAGCATCCCATCCCCTGTTTGTATCAACTGGTTTCCGCCGGCCAGATTGGCCATGCTCAAATCGACTGATTGCGTAGTTCCCAAAGCAGAGCAGGAAACTGCCATCGTCGGTAAAAAGAAACCCACCAGCACCAGCAATGCGCCCGTGCGCACCAACCATTTTGCATTAACTGCCATGGTTCACCCCTTTCAGGATTGAAAGCGAACTATTAGAGTTTCCACATTAAGGTGACAGTCACTTTGGCGTGCCATAAATAAGTGACTGTCACCTTTTTATTCAGGAACAAGTCTATTGTAAGATTTTGAATACAAAGACCCGGTCGCCAATTTTGACCGTGTCATTTTCTTTGAGCGTGGTAGCCGCCCGGATGCGCTCGCCATTGACAAAGGTGCCGTTTTTCGAGCCGAAATCCCAAAGCACGTATGTGTCATTTTCCAGGGTCAGTTTGGCGTGCGGGTTCGACACCTTGGGGTCATCCAAAATGATCTGGCCCTCGCTACGCCCGATGATGGAATCGCCTTTGACTTTCAGGATTTGCCCGCGCCGTTGACCTTCCTTGGCCCATAAAATGGCCTGCGCGCCGGTAACAACGTTTTCAATTTCGGTGACGTCGTCGCGATGGCCGCGTCCCAATTGGGTGGCTTCTTCGTCGTCCAGGTCCAGAATCCGCCCGGATGACTTGCGCCCCGGACCGATGTCGGTTGGCGCTTCGTCGTCATACCCGCCGGCGGCAAAACCGCCGCCCGGTCGGGGGGCCTGACCCAGGTCTGTGGGCAGGTCATCTTCGAGCGGGGTGGGAGCTTGCGGACGGCGTGTGGAACCGGCGCAATAGGGGCACGAACCGTAAGAAGAGTCGTACGGGCCGTGTTGGGGGCAAAGTAATTCAGCCATGGGGTTTTCTCCTTGAATTTAATAAAGAATATATTTATTCGCGTCAGGCGACAAAGCGCATCACCGAATTATCGCCAAAACAAATTTCGTCATTGGGTTCCAGGTTGACGGGCTGGCGCACAATGTTCCCATTGACGCGGGTGTAATTTTTGGTGCCCAGGTCGATCAATTTAAAATGACCGTTTTGTTCGACAATCTTGGCGTGTTGGCGTCCAACGGTGGTATCGCCGCTGATTTGAATGTCGTTCTGCGGCGAGCGCCCGACGGTGGTTTCACCGGCGCACAGTTGGTAGCTCTTGCCGGCGCTGTTCGAGAGCCAGGCCTGCGTTTTGGGCTTGTTCTTCCGGGGGGCTGCCTGGAAGTCTTCTTGCGGACGAGGCTGCGCGGGCATTTGCGGCGGGTAAGCAGGCGGGGCCACAGGCCGCGGAGGGTTATCAATGCGCGCGCATTCAGGGCATTGGCGCAAGCCGACATCATAAACATGCCCGCGCATGCAGCCCACCAGGCCCTGGAAGGTGACGTAGTAACCTACGGCAATTACCACCGGCGCAATACCGGCCAGGATGCCCAGGTAAAAGATGGCTTCCCCATACGAAACCAGCGGGCTGGTTGGGTCGGGCAATACGGGGTTGACGGTAAAGCGGTAGAGAATGACCGGAACAATCAGCAGACCGGAGAGTATGGCCGCCATCAACCAGCCGGTGGCCTTGAGCATGCGCTTCTGGATGTCGTAGATCATCCAAACGTTGGCAGCGACGGCAGCCAGCAGGAAGAGAACCCAACCTCCCACCCCCCCACCGTACAGGAACCAGACAAAAAATCCATTTGTAACAGTCATGAGAAACCTCCTTTAGAAATTTGAGTTTGTAGTGTGTTATTTGGTGATGATGCCTTTGACGATTGTTATGGCTATGGGATCGGTGTGCCTCCGATAGTGTTCGTGCAAAAATCTGACTTGATGTTCATAAAAATTAATATCACACCTGGTTGCAGGCCGTGCATTAATTTCCCATTTTGACAATAATATGCATTTCCAACAGTTTTGCACGATACATCAGCCTCGGCGATACCCCAGTTATGTTCATACGTCCAAAAATTATCGCCTTTTACGACAGTATATTCACATTTTCCACCTACTGCGGGCTGTGGCGTAAACGTTGGCGTAACCATCTGTGTGGGAGTCTCGGTGGGCATGGGCAAAGTCGGTGTTGCCGTTAGTTCAGACTGCGGCGCAGTCTGCGTGGAAGTAATTGCCATAGCTGCCGGGTTGGCACCGCCCCGTGCATTGAGGCCCATGGCAATGATCCCAAGCACCACGATCACCGCAAAAACGACCAGAGAAGGCGGCATCCAACCCGGGAATGCCTCGCGCCAGGGACGACGAGATTGCAGCGGCGCTTTGGGGTAAACAGTGCCTGCGTTGGGGTCGGTCTCCTGCTCCCAGGGCAGCGGGGCGGGAGCAATATGGATGGCGGCCGCGGTCCAGTCCACCTTTTCATCCTGGTCATGCACCGAAATGACAATGGCGGTCACATTATCGGCCCCGCCTTTACTGTTGGCAAAATCGATCAGCGCCTGCACGGCCTGCGCCGGGCTGCGGCCCGGCACCATGGCCAGCAGGTCGGCGGGCAGGGCGTAGCGCGTCAAGCCGTCGGTGCAGAGCAGGATGCGGTCCCCCGGCGCCAGCGGAATTTCCGCCGTTACATCCACCGGCACATCTTCCTCGCCGCCCAGGGAGCGGGTCAGGCGGTTTTTGACTTTCGAGCTTAACGATTCTTCTTCGGTGAGCGATCCATCGCGGATCATTTCACCCACCAGGCTGTGGTCGCGCGTTAATTGGACGACCTTCCCGCCGCGCATGAGATAGGCGCGGCTGTCGCCCACATGCGCCACCACCAGGCTGCCATCCCTGACCACCGCCGCCACCATGGTGGTGGCCATGCGGCCAAAGCTCTCCCCATCAGCATACTGGTAAATCTGGTTGCCGGCCTCCCGTATCAACTGGCGCAAACGCTCGCCGGGAGGTTCCTGCGGCATTTGATAATAGTCATACAATACTTTTTCGGCGGCGTAACGGCTGGCGCGCTCTCCCTTGGCCGCGCCGCCCACACCGTCGGCCACGATATACAGGTTGCCGCTTTGAAGCCGTTCCTGTGGATCCTCAGGCTCACAATAGTTGAGCGAATCTTCGTTATTGTTGCGCTTGCGGCCCACATTAGATAAAGACGCCGAAAAGACCTTGATCGTATTCATAGGTTGATTACGCCTCGAACCGGAAAGTGGATTCGCCGGCCTGCAAAACATCTCCGGGTTGGAGCACTTTTTGGCCGGTGACCGCCATCTGGTTGACCACAACCGGGTTGGCCGGGTTGAGCACAAACAGCACAAACTGGCTTCCGCTGCGACGGATAACGGCATGGTAACGCGACGCCCCCGTTCCCTTGAGCGGGATATCGTTCTCCGTGGCTTTACGCCCAAGCCGGATTTCGTCGCGGTCCAGCGACCAGGTCTGACCGGGATTTGCGCCTTCGATTTCCGACAGGGTGGCGGCTCCCGCTCCCGCCGACGCGCCCAAGCCTGAACCGCTCCCCTTGCGACGACGGCTGCGCAACGCGACCGGGATCAAAATTCCGGCCAGCGCAAGCACCGCCAGGATCGCCAGCCAGGCGCCGCTGCCGCCCCCACCCGGAGCCAGGTTCAGGCTGATGTCTGATTCTCCTGAAAAGCCATCCGGGTCGTAGGCTTTTACGGTAAGTTGGTGCTTGCCCGGAGGCGTTGAACCGGGGTCAAATTCATATTTGACGGGGTACGAAGCAGGGGCGTCAATTCTTTGAAGCACCTGCTTGTCCAAAATAATCTCGATGTAGCTGATCTGCTTGGCCGAAGCCACATTGACTTCGATGGATACCGGCTGGTCAATGACAGCATCCGCCGCCGGGGACGCAATTGTGACGGTGACCGGAACCTGCACATTCAGGTTTAACGTCTTCGACCCGGTATTCCCGACGCTATCGGTGACAACCACTTTGAGGGCGTGGTTCCCCAAGGCGGACTTGGTGGTATCCCAAATATATTTAAAAGGCTGCCCTGAAACCGCGCCAACCGATTTGTCGTCCACAAAAATTTCAAGTTTGGAAATCATCCCGGGCGCAGTCACGTCGGGAACAATTTCTACATTCCCGGCCACAGACTGTCCGTCCGTCAAATTTTTCAAATCGACGGTCAAATTCCCGGCGCGCGCCGTAAACTTGAGCGCTTGCTCCGCATGAGCGCCCTGGTAATCCACTTTGACCACCAGTTCACTTTCATTGCCCGATGCGGGCAATGCCGAAGTGTAACGGATCAAATACTGTTCGCGCAAAGCATGAAGCTGGTTTTTGATTTCGGTCGTTGCAGCCAGGAAATCTTGGTCCCCGGGTTGTTTTACGCCCACGCCCAAGCCAAAATCCTTGCCATTGGTCAGGCTGGCGAGCTTGGTCATCTCTTGTTTCGATGCCGCATTCCAATAGATCGGGAAAAAAGCAACTTTTTTCTGCTGGGCAATATTGAGCGCTTCAGCCAGGGAATAGCCGCCATAACCCGCATCCGCGCTATCGGTAAACAGGATGACAGCCCTCCTGCCTGAAAAATTATTAAACAGGGATGCGCTGTCCGCGATGGCATTGTAAAGAGAAGCATCCTTCCCCGCCTTGAGACCGTCAAGGGCAGCCAGCGCTTTGCTTTTGTCGCCGGTCAGTTCCTGCGCCACCGACACTTTATCCGAAAACGCGACAACCGCAATTTGGTCATCATTGCCAAGCGTGGAAATCAAATCTTTGGCTTGCGCCACACTGGCGGCGAGCGCAGAAACGGGTTTGCCAAACCCCATGCTTTCGCTAATATCGATCGCCACCGCCACGGCCAGCCCTTTTTCGTAGACCGGGCTGACGTCAAAAGCCGGAACAGGCGCGCCCGCCTCAACCAATGAGAATTTATCTTTATCCAAATTGCTCACAGGAGCATTGCTCTCATTGGAAACAGAGACATATACTTCGAGCGCCGGATATTTCTCGTCTTGAATTTTATCGATCTGCAAATTCAAGGTGGCTTGGGAATAAGCGACAACAAACGAACTCATCCCCAGCAGCACCGCGAGAATGAACGCAACGTACAACTTAATATTTTTGTTGACCATAAAATCCTCCTATTGCCGGAACAGTGTGGTATCACCCGTGCCAAATATACACCATTGTAGAAAAAAAAGTTGTTTTTCCAGCGGCAAATTACCGCTGATTTCATACGAAATCCAACAGGGGTGATCCTTGAAACAACTACATACCAAACATTTACCCAAGAATCCTGACGTGCGCGCGCAAACAAGAATAAAACAAATCGGGCGCTAGAATCTTCTGAATATCTGTAGATTCCTGTATCATTCTGATGAACTCATAGCCATTCCGAGCTATGTGGTTTTTTCGACGCCGTGACAATGGATGTTTGCGCCGAATACGGGGTTTTGATCGTGTCCTTCTACATGACTGCAAAACGTTTTTTTCAGCGCAATTATCGCATAGTTTGCGCGAAAATTGCCGGTATGTTGACATTTTATTCGTCGCAAGATCAATCGAAAAGTGGACGGCTTTTTGTCCATAACACGCTGATGGCCGACAACCCCGGCGCGGGAAAAACCCTGCTGACGCGCGCCATCCCCGGCATTCTGCCGGAGCCGATCTGGCAGGCAGCGACGGTATCCAGGCGCACGTATCCGACCGATGCGTGCGCCTTTGGCAGGCCGAAATGATGGTTATCCTGACGCTCTTTTTTTTTCGATTGACCCCGCATATCCAACCTTGTTTTTTTGCATCCCCCGCCCTATTTGCGCAAAACTTGCATTCCCCCCTTAATGCTCGCTTTTGACTTCCAACCGCTCACTCAACGCTTTTAATTGTCCCAGCAGCGTTGCCACCTGCTCCTGCTCCGCCGCGGACGGATTCGCCTCGCGCCAAGCCGCCAGTTTGGCGGGCAAC
>JBARBA010000493.1:0-2938 GCA_049792555.1 Anaerolineales bacterium | reverse complement strand
GTGCCTTACAGTAATAGAGCGACGTCGCCTTCAAAATAATACCTTTTGGTGCAGGGGCGGGCATGGACTTTTCGATGCCCTGCCCGCCCCTGGCTTGCTAAAGCGTTATGTTGCGGTTGGCAGGGGCGCGGCGGGTTTCGGTACGCACAAAACGCTACTCAACCACCGCCGCGCCCCTACGGATGGGGTAAATTACTTGGTTTCGAAATGGCCGAAGGAGACGGTGCTGTTGTAGCTGACGTACCAGTAACCGCCGATCTTGGCCGGCAACGAAGCGGCGGCAACGTACAGGTTGGTTTCGTTCACGCCGTTGACCGTCAGGCTGGTCACGTTCCAGGAGTTGATGTAGGTACCCAGGTTGGTGGATTGCCAGCAGGAAGTCCCTACGCCATCCTGCGTGAACGGAGCCGCGATGGTGGACGTTACCGGGCTGCACACGCCACCCGTAGGCGTAATCGTCGGCGTATAGGTCAACCCGATGGTGGGGGTGCGGGTCGGGGTAAAGGTGATCGCAGGAGTCAGCGTGCGGGTTGAGGTAGGCGTAATGGTGCGCGTGGCTGTGACCGTAGGGGTGCGCGTTGGGGTATAGGTGATCCCGGGGGTTAACGTGCGGGTTGGGGTGTTGGTAATCACCGGGGTTAGCGTGCGGGTGGGGGTAAGCGTGATGGTGCGCGTGGACGTGATCGTGGGGGTACGGGTGGGCGTATTGGTAATCACGGGCGTCCATGTGCGCGTGGGCGTATTGGTGATCGCGGGAGTGCGCGTGACGGTATAGGTCGGCTGCACGCTGCCGTTCGGTTCCACGCCCCAAACCAGGGCGCCGTTGTAATAGACCGTGACCTTGTTCCAGTCGACATAAGCGGTGTTGGTCGCATCGAACGAATAGTCGTTGCTCTGGTCATAGGTGGACCAGTCGCTCTTATGGAGCGTGCCCTGAATAGCGCCCGTATTGAAATACGGACCCAGGGAACCCGCAGCGGCAGCGAAGCCGATTTCCAAATAATGATCTGCGCCTGTGACCGGCGTCGCCATCTGGACAATGGAAGTTGTCAAATTGGCGCAACCGACCACGGCATACGTGCAGCTATATTGGTCGGCAGTCGCGGTGTCGGCCGTATACCAATAGCGCATCTTCAAAGCGCTCAACGGAACGGTTTGCAACCCAACGCCGGTATTGACCAGCATAAGATTGGGGCTAATCGAACCGGAGGACGTGGCCGTCGACCCATTCATGTACTGCGCTTTGAAAAGCAACGTGGGGTTGGTCGTTGGCGTGACCGTAGGGGTGGGGAAGGGGCCGCTCTTGGCCTGCATGGCGGCAGCATACGCATGGAAAACAGTCAACTCAGGAGCGCCAAGCTGGACGCCATAATTCGGGTCGGATGCCCCGTTCGCATACCACCAGAAGGCAGACCCATCGCCGCCGTCGGCTTCCATTTCCGAGTAAATACCCTGCCACCAGGTGGAGCGGTCAACAGTTGGGAGGGTGTTGAACTCGCCCATGAAAAATGGCTTGCCGACGACATTGTGGGAGTCGCTGATCCAGGCGCGGATCAAGGTCTGGGTCTGCGCCAGGGTCAGGTTCGCCCAGGGTTCAGTGGGATAGGGATGAGCAGAGGTAAAGTCGATATAAGGGGATTGGTGGATATAGATGAACGGGTTGCCGCCATTGCCGCCGTAACCATAGACGGTCCCCTGCCCTTCCATGCCGGTGCCCAGCATGTGGTTGGGGTCGATGCCCTTAATGTAAGCGCCCATCTCGTCCACCCAGGCGCGCAAGGTCGTGCCGGTGGTGTCTTCGCCCTGGCCTTCATAGCGCGGCTCGTTCATCAATTCCCAGGCAAAGATGGTCGGTTCGTTTTTGTAAGCGACACCGCTGTAGTGATTGACGCGGTTGAGGATGTAGTTCACATAGTTCTTGTACTGGGTGAAGCAGCCGGGACAGGCCGTCTTGTTGAAAAACTGCCAGCGGTTGGCCTGACCGTAAGACAGACCTTCCCACTGCAAGCGGGTGTCGATGCCGCCGTAGGCTTCCCAATAATCTTCGAAGTTGCCAATAAGTTTGATATTGTGGCTCTTGGCAGATTCGATCATGTAATCAAAAAGGCTGAACTGGGCTTCGCTGTAAACGCCCTTGGCCGGTTCATAACCATGCCAGGTCTCATGGTCGAACATCCAGACGCGCAAGACGTTGACTTGATCGGCCTGCAAACTGGCAAAAAGCGCGTCGATCTGGGCCTTATTCATATACTTGGTTTCGATATCGGTGCGCGTGGCGCTGCTGCTGCCATCGCCGTACGTGAAAACGTTGTAATTATTCGCGCCCGCAGCGTAAAACGGCTGTCCATCTTTGCAAAAATGGATGCCACAGGCGTAGACAAAGCCGGCGGGCGCAGCTTTCGCTTGCCGCGAGAAAAACAGACTCAGGGCAGCCACTACCAGAACCAGGACGAGGCCCAGGTTGATCGTTCGGAGAAGGTGACGGTTCGTTTTCATGGTGCATTCCTTTTCACAGCATATTTTGGTGAGCCGGTTTCATTGCCGGAACCGGCATGACTTGGATGAGAGGGCAGTAATGTCTTGCGAAAGGCACATTCGCACGCTTTTCCTAAAGTCTTTTTTATCCACGAAGTTCACAAAGAAACACGAAGTTTAAAATCTTTTCTTTGCGCTCGTGGCGAGCTTTGCGGTTCGATTATCACAATTTGGGGCAAACGCCCTTACTTCAAGAAAAGCGTAGGTACATTCGGTTCCTGTCTTGGCAGTTTCGACGATGGGACAGGGCAAGTCTAAGACCCGCCCTTACTTGGCTTCGAAGTGACCGTAAGAGACGGCGCTGTTGTAGCTAACGTACCAGTAACCGCCGATCTTGGCCGGCAACGAAGCGGCGGCGACGTACACATTGGTTTCGTTCACTCCGTTGACCGTCAGGCTGGTC
>JBARBA010000492.1:0-1837 GCA_049792555.1 Anaerolineales bacterium | reverse complement strand
TCATGGAAAAGCCCATCGACACCGAAGATTTTTTGCTGACCATCGCTGAAATCATCGTTCAGGGTATCACCACCATCCCCCAGCCGCTCAATGATCACGATTTCTACTACGGCTATCGTGAACGCTTGGAGCATAAACTGCGCCACAAGAATACGCAGATCAGCCGCACCGAGCGCCTGTTGCCCACGCTGGCCCCCGAACAACGTCCCGCCTTTGACGCCATGCTCAAACAGGCTTTTTCAGACCGCGAGAGCATCCAGGCCGATTTGAAGGAAGTCCATCGCATTATCGATGAAATGAAGGCGCAAGAAAATAATCCGGGGGAATGAAGAATGATTGGTAAAATTACGCTGCGAACCCCAATTTTATCAATCCAACCGTAACTTCTCAATATTTGGTGGTTGAGTAGGCGGCGGTGCTATCCCGCCGCCGTATCGAAACCACCTATAACAACAATTCCCCCAAATTTTGAGAAGATACATCCAACCAGCATAAAGGAAAACACAAATGAGCCTTCCCACACGGACCGACCTGGAGCGCATGGCGCGTCAGGCCGGTCGAATTTTGTATGACGGTTACGAAAAAGACCACCAGGTGGATTACAAAGGCCTGATCGACCTGGTGACCGAGGTCGACCACCAGTCCGAAGATTTTCTGATCGGCGAGGTGCAGCGGCTCTTCCCCGGCCACCACATCCTGGCCGAAGAAAGCGGCGCATTGGATGGGGTGGGGGAGCATCTCTGGTTGATCGATCCGCTGGACGGCACGGTCAACTACGCCCATGGGGTGCCCATGTTTTGCGTCTCGATTGCCTACGCCTACCGCAAACAGGTCACGCTGGGCGTCGTCTACGACCCGATGCGCGACGAGCTTTTCACCGCCGAGCGCGGCAAAGGTTCGTGGGTCAACGGGCGTCCGCTGCGCGTAAGCCAGACACAAGATTTGCAAAAAAGCCTGCTCGTCACCGGTTTCCCCTACGAAACCTGGGCCATGGTGCGCAACAACTTCGACTACTTCACCAAACTCGCCAAGCTGAGTCAGGGCGTGCGCCGTCTGGGGTCCGCCGCGCTCGATATGTGCTACGTGGGCGCGGGCCGCTTCGACGGCTACTGGGAAATGGCCGTCAAGCCCTGGGACGTGGCCGCCGCCGGGCTGATCGCCGAGGAAGCCGGGGCCAAAGTCACCGACGTGGACGGCGGGGCAAACTACTTCCAATCTGTGCTGGGAGCCAACCCTGCCCTGCACGAGAAAATCCTGGTTGAGTTGAAATAAAAGGACTTGGCCCAGGTATTCCCCTTTGCTGTCGAATTTGGCGATTCGGAAAACGAATACACCTGAAAGGAGGCGGAATGAAAAACTTAAAGTTTACAGGCGCGATAATCTTGTTGTTGCTGGCAGTTCTGGCCGCGCAGCCGGTTGCGGCAGCCAAAATTCGATATTCCGCCCAAAGCCTCCCCGACTTTTCATACCCTGTCAGCGCTGAAGTGGGCGAAGGCGTCAACTACTCGCTGGAATCCATTTACCATCAAAACGCAGACCGGTATGCCATCGATTTTATGGCCCCCGGCAATAACGACTACAAAAAATATGGCATCTATCCCACCCTGCCGGGCCGCGTCGTGTATGCAGCTTGCAAGGACGAGTTCTACGGTTGCGCGGTTGCCATTCGGCATTGGGATGACACCAAATGGGATCGAAAATATTATTCGATTTACGCCCACCTGGAGAGCCTGAATGTCGCTTTGGGGGATATGGTCGACGTCACCACCCGGATCGGCTGGATGGGAAAAACCGGCGCGGGCGGAAACGGCATCGTCCACCTGCACTTTGCCGTCAG
>JBARBA010000491.1:0-10009 GCA_049792555.1 Anaerolineales bacterium | reverse complement strand
CAACTGCTATTCCAGATACGCCACCAGCCGCCGATGGACTTCATCTTTATCCATGTCGAGCACGGAAATTAATTTATCTTTCCCGCTCAACCCCGCGACAATATCAAGTTTCGAAGGCGCAACTCCCAAGACCTCTGACAGAAAAGCAATCAGCGCCTGGTTCGCCTCGCCTTCCACCGGGACAGCCGCCAGGCGTATTTTTACCGTCCCATCACTCTGGATTTCGGTAATTTCGTTCCGGCTGGCGCGCGGGGTCACACGCACTGCCAGAGCCGATCCGCGTTGACCATCGTGTAAATGGAATTTACGGGATGCCATGCTTCACCTCATCACCTAGAAATAATGAATATCAAAAAGCTTGTTATTAATTGTACCAGAATAATTAGAATGATAGGACTTATGTCAAACATGCCGACCAGCGGTATCACCCGCCGAATTGGGTTGAGCAGGGGCACCACCAGTCGATCAATTGCCGCGCGCACCGGGTGATACGGATCCATGACATACGAAAGGACGACATGCACCAATACAATGAAAGTGATTATCTGCGCAACAAGCTCTATGGTTCGGCTCAAAATATATACCATCAGCGCTCCTTTTGGGTTTACAACATCATAACAGATTTCGACCAGTGAGGCAGGTGACTGTCACTTGGTGGGAGTGACAGTCACCTTTTGATATTTCTTGAACCCAAAATGGCCGTTCCCACTCGGACGAGGGTGGCCCCTTCTTCAACCGCTGCCGAAAAATCGAGGCTGGTGCCCATCGACAGGTCGCGCCACGCGGCTTGCGGCAGATTCTTGCCGAGAAAAGCTTGCAGCGCGCGCATCCGCCGAAAGAACGGACGCGAGGCTTCAGGATCATCCGCAAACGGGGGCATGGTCATCAACCCGCGAATTTCCAGGTTGGGCAAGGCCGCAATTTGTTCGAACTCCGGGCGCAAAGCATCCCAATTGTCCCAGGCGGCGTAACCGAACTTGCTGCCTTCCCCGCTGACGTTTACTTCCAGCAAAACAGGCAGGCGGCGTCCGGTCTCCCCGGCAAAACGGTCGAGACGGGCGGCCAGTTTCAGGCTGTCGAGCGCATGAACGAAATCGAAATGGCTTGCCGCCAGACTGGCCTTGCGGCTCTGCACATGACCGATCATGTGCCAGCGCAAACCGTCCACAGGGCCGATGGCCTCGACTTTCGCTGCGCCCTCTTCGGCGTAATTTTCGCCCAGGTCGCGCGCGCCGGCTTCGAGCGCCGCGCGCACGCTTTCGAGCGGATGGGTCTTGGTCACGACCACCAACCGCACCGTCGCCGGATCCCGTCCGACAGATTGCGCGGCCTGCGCGATGCGCTCCAGCGTCCGCAAATAGCGTCTACGAACAGCGTTCACCAGTGCCTGATCCACAGAATTCATTCTTTCGCTAAATGGTGTCATCTCAATATTTCGGCGAGATTGTTGTTACAAGGTGGTTTCGATACGGCGGCTGAATAGCGTCGCCGCCTACTCAACCAACGATTTTTGGGGTGATGCGCTAAACGCATATAAAAGGTGACAGTCACTTGGGCTGTCTTTGCCTACACTTTTGGGTATACAAGTGACTGTCACCTTTTTTGTCAGACCAACCCAATCAGCGCGCCAAAACGCCCGGTTTTGCCGTTTTGGGCGCGATGCGAATACCAATCTTCGGGCGCGCAGGCGGTGCATAGTCCGGCCACTTCCACCTGGCCCACACCGGCCTGTTCCAGCGTCAGCCGGTTGGCGGCCCATAGATCGAGGTGGACGCGCCCGGCGCGGGTTTGAAGCAGCGACGGCGAGTCGCCGTTGAAACTGGCGCGCACCCGCTCGACCACGTCCGGGCCGACCTCGTAGTGGTCGGGGCCAATCGACGGGCCGATGGCCGCCAGGATGTCTGCCGGGGCTGAACCATAAGCCGCCTGCATGGCCCGGATGGTCTCTTTTAAGATTTTCTTGACGGTTCCCTGCCAGCCGGCGTGGACAATGCCCACCACGCCCTTCTTTGGGTCATGCAGCAAGATCGGGACGCAGTCGGCGAAACGCATAAACAGGGTCACGTCCGGCCGGTCGGTGAGAATGGCATCGGCTTTGAATTCTGAAGGCAGCGCAGCGTGCGGAATTTGGGCAATCACCACGTCGGCGCTGTGTACCTGCCAGACGTCGAACATCGAGTGGGGGTCGCGCGCCAGCGCGCGGAATGCCCGGTAACGGTTCTCATGCACCCGTTCGCGTTCGTCCCCCACGGTCCCGCCCAGGTTGAGCGAATCCCAGGGCGCGGGGCTGAGGCCGCCCTGGCGCGTAAAGACGGCGTGAACAATGCTCTTGGGAAAACTGTCGAAGGTTAAATAGCGAACGCCGTCTGTGGTGTGAAAAGGCATGGGACAAATGTCGATTTACGATTGTTGATTGTCGACATCGTGCCCGGAGGGTACTTGCGACTTGCGATTGTCAATGACCATGAATTTTCGGATCAGGATTTCGCGTGTTTCGCGCATCGATTCTTCCACGTAGGGCAGGCCAAACCAGGCTGTGCAGAAACCGAATAGCGCGCCGGTCAAGACGCGCAGGAAAGGTGTGCTTTCGCGGTACGGGAGAATAGCGTTGATGAGCGGCAAGTTCAACTGGCTGAATAATTGCGAGAAACCGTCCAGGCCAATCGGGAAGATGCCGATGGCTACCCAAAGGACAAAGTGAAGAGGTTTCAGGCGACGTCTGGTGGCGGCGAAGAAAAGCCCGAAAACGATAATGGAAAGGTAAATTGCCACGTCGCGTTGGCAGACGGCCACTTTATAACCTACTTTTGCGTCGCCAATATAGCCGCGCGCCGCAAGCAAATCATCTTCATTGATGCCGGTTGCCTGGTTGAAAGTTATCGCGCCGGCGATCCCGGCAGCGGCGCGCGGATAGTATGGTTGCTCGCCAAACAGAAAAAAGGAACGGAACCCAAGCTGATGGCAGAGCGGGCTATAAGCGGCATAGATAATGTTCGCAGGCAGGGTCGCGCCGACTTTCATCAGCACGGGGGCCAGGAACGGCAGGCCGACGTACATAAAAATCAACAGGTTCACCGCAGCCAGCCAATGATGGGAAAACCACATCGAAGCCCGGTCTGCGCGGCTGATGACTTGTCCCCGTTCGACGCGGCGCTGGTAGGCCGGATCGGCAATCTGCTCAAGGTGGTCCTTTCGGTCACGCGCTGCGCCGAGGGACATGAGCAGGTCGGCTTTTGTAAAAGCGGTCTTCAACTTGTAAGGCCCCACTTCCACAACCGGCACTTCGGCAAGATATTTTTCGCGCAAGGCAGAGTCAATGTCAACATCGATTTCCACCAGCCGGTGAGGAATTTGAGACTGAATGGCTTCAAGGTCTGCTTTGGCCTGCTCACATAAGCTGCAATCTTTGCGTGTGTATAAAGTAACGGTAATTGTCATAATTCATGCCCTGGGCGGGTTAAATCCGCCATGTCTGGCGGGAGAAATCGCAGGAGCAAAGCCCGTGCGAGAGCGGAGTTCCTGGGGAAGCGAAAAACGTATAAGCTGAATTGTCATTGGCGGGGTTAGAGAGGTGGTGTCCAGCCGTTGAGCAAGTTATTAAAGAAAGAGGCAAACAGGTTTGATAAGCCAAACAGCATCAATATCCCCACAACGACCAGCAGGCCGCCCATCAGGATTTCTGTCCAGCGCATGACCCGACCGTATTTGCGCAGGATGGTCGTTACCCAGGTAATGCCCAACGCAGCCAGCAAAAAAGGAATCCCCAGGCCGATGGAATAAGCTATGCCCAGGCCGAGAGCATAAGGCAGCGAACTGCTGGTGGCGGCCATGGTCATAATTGCGCCCAACACCGGCCCAATACAAGGCGACCAGCCTGCTGCAAAGAATATGCCCATCAAGCTCGAAGACAGGAAACCCCATCTATGATCCGGCATTTGCTGCACGCGGGTATCGTATTCCAGGAACGGGATGCGAAATACACCCAGCATGTGCAGGCCAAAAATAATAATCACAAACCCGCCGATGCGGCCCAGCCAGGTCTGGAAATCGTAGAGCAAACGCCCAACGCCAAAACTGATTACATTAAACAGAATAAAAACTACGCTAAAGCCCAGCACAAAAAAAGCGCCGTGGAAAAATATGATCAGTCGCTGACCGCCATTAACTTCCCCACCGGCTGCCCGGCCGCCCAAATAGCCAATATAAGCGGGCACAAGCGCAAGAACACACGGGGACAGGAAAGAAAAAATCCCTGCAATAAACGCCAGCCAGATGGTTGTATTTTCAATCATAAAAGCCCTTTAGTATGTTCTCACGTTAACCACCACATGCGTGCCCCCGGGCATCGGCACGGTGATATCGGCCTGATCGAGCGAAAACTTCGGCAGGGTCCAGCGGAAAATCCACTTGGCATCTTCAGGGCTGACGTTGACGCAGCCGTGCGAACGCGGTTCGCCAAAACCGTTATGCCAGAAGGCGGCATGGATGGCGATCCCAACCCCATCGAACAAATTCGTCCAGCTTACAGCCGGGGTATCGTACCCGGTGACGGCTGTGCCCGCGCTCATATGAATAGACAAAGCCTTGCGCCAGGTAATGTGGTCGCCGGGGTTGGTGGCCCAGTTATCCACAGCGTTGCCATTGGCGTCCCATTTTCCGCCTGTGGAACAACGGCAGAAATAAACTTCCGAATTGCCTTCGAAGCAAGAGAGCGTCTGATACGTCAGGTTGACGACCACTTTCTTGGTATTGGGGTCAACGTCGGGGCTGATTGCAGAAATGTCGTCCGGCGTTAGCGCGCGGAAGGCGCGCCCGTTGGCCCAAAAAATATCGCCATAGCTGCCGCCGGTTGCGCCGGATGGCCGCCCGCCTTCTTCGTTGAACCGGTAGAGAATCTGTCCGTCGTCCCCGGTTTTGATCTGATCAATCCAGACCACCTGGCTGTAATACAGGCGGGGTTTTTTCCCTTGTCCGATGATGTCCTTGGCCCAGGGGGAACGCGGCGGCGGGTTATCCATCAACAAATCCACATAAGGGATCGTCACTTCGGCCCAAAAGCCCGATTTTCCATTCGGGATCGCCTTAATGGTTTCATTCGGCAGGTTGCGCACCGGCTGGACGTAGGTGCCATACAAAAAGCCGTCGGGGGTTTCCACCCAGCGTTGATTGGCAACGGAAGTATCTTTCGACTGCGCATTGGCCTCGCGCAGCCAGGTCACGACCGTATCTTCGTATACCTTGCCAATCGCCGGATAATCGGCGCGTGGCGCAGAACGCAGGTCGAGCGTGCTCGTCAGTCGCCCGAGGTGCTCGGCTTTCGGAAAATCTTGCGCGGGCAGGTGCAGGATGCCCGAAAACGGGCGCAATGCCATTGCGCCCGCGCTCAAGCCCGCCAGTTTAATGAATTTACGTCGTGAAAGAGGCATGGTTAGACACCAGACTTTGGATTTTAGACTTTAGGAGGATACTCGTAAAAGCGGGTTTCGTCAATTCAGACATGAGATGAACCTTAAGACAGATAGACCCCCAGCGCCTTCAGGCAGTCCATGCTGAGTTTGTGGGCCGCATTACTTTCGCAAAAGATAACTTGCGCCCCGGCTTGTTCCATAAGCTGGACAGTGCGCCGGGCCTGTGCGATGGGAATGGTCTCGTCTTGTGCGCCGTGCGCCACGAAGAACTTTTTCCCGTTAAACCGGTCCGGCGCGAGCATCTGCTCCGCACCCTCGGGCGCGAATCCCGCTAAAACGGCCATTTTCCGCACCCGGGCCGGGTGCAGCAAAGCCAGCGCGAAGGCCATCGCCGCGCCCTGGCTGAACCCAACCACGTCTATCGACGAGCCATCCAGGCCACTGGCGCGCGGCCAGGTATCCAGCAAATCGAGCAGCGCAGCGGCGGACGGACGCAGTGAATCCATTGTCGCGTGGTCGGGGGCAGGCGCGCGCCAGGAGTAGCCTCCCTGCGGCGCAGCATGTGGGGCGCGCGGCGCGACGATCCAGGCATCGGCGGGGAACTTGTGGGCGAAAATCCACATGGCGTTTTCGCTGCCTTGCCAGCCGTGCAGCATGAGCAGGATGCGTTTTCCCTGCCCGGCCGGCGGGCGGACGCGCAACACCCAGTCTTCGAAATAGATTAATTGGGTTTCGAGTTTCATATTAACTTAAGAAGGTGACAGTCACTTGTGTGCTTGACACTCCAGGCGGGAGACAGCCCAAGTGACTGTCACCTTCCTCTGAAATCTATTCTTCGTTCATCTTTTTCACGACCCAATCGAGCAAAACCATCAGCAGCCAGATCAGGCCGATGGGGACGAGCGCGCCCAACAGGCAGAGAAATCCCATCAGCGCGGCAGCAGGGCCATAGACCCACCAGATCAACGCGCCGCCGACGACAAACAACAGGATCAGCGCCCCGACGATTAAACGGACGGTGGTCTGGGACGTGTATTTTCGCAGGTCGTTGCTCATATCAGCCTCACACAAAGTTCCTTGAACGGTTTACAGGCCCAGGGTGCGTCTGATCTGGGCGGGCCACGAAACGGCGCGGCGTAATTCGGGCAAAGCTCTTTGCATGGCGCGTTCGCCTCGTCCGGCGACATCCGCAACGTCGATTTTGTCGAGCAAATTAATATCGTCGACGTCGGGATGGATCAGCACTTCGGGCGCGTCGACTTTCAAGCGTAATTCGGCCATCTGGCGCTGGCCGATATCGACTGCGTTTGTAAAAATGCTGAAGGCTTGTGTAATGTTCAGCCGGGCAAGTTGGTTGGCGAGCAAACCGGAGGACGAAATCTGGAGCATGGGGGGTGTAAACGGTTGTTCAAGCGGCGACAGGAGCGTAACGGCCACCACAGGCAAGCCGGGGGCCAATGCCCGCGCAGCCCGGACGGGCACCGGGTCGAGCGTGCCGCCATCTATTAAAGAATACTGGCCTATTTCTTGTGGAGGGAACAGACCGGGAAACGCCATCGATCCCAGCAGGGCATCTACAACAGAGCCTTCCTGCAAGACAATCTCCCGGTTGGATTTCAGGTCAACCGCAACTGCTGCGCAGGGCAACTTCAAATCGTCGAAGGTTTTATCACCGAGATGGGTCTTGAGCAACGCGGCAATTTTGCCAACGCCAAACAGGCCGGGGCCTTCTGAAAACGGCCAGCTATACAACCAGGGCTGGTTCAGGTCGCCGGCAAAACGTTCCATTTCATCGGGCGTAAACCCGGCGGCGTAAAATGCCGCCATGGTGGCGCCGATGCTCGTTCCGGCCACAGCGCGGACGTGAAAGCCTTCACGTTCCAGCAGGCGCAGGACGCCAATGTGAGCGACGCCGCGCATTCCACCGCCGCCCAGCGCAAGAGTAATGTCCATATGATCTCCAGAAGAGTATTATACCGGACTAACATCGGGCGGGGCGATTTGCGGGTTCTTTGGGCATTATCGTGATTTACTGCCTGGTGTAAGTCGAAATAAATTTCGACTTACACCGGCGCGCGTATATTTTCACAAAAAGAAGCGCTCCGCAAACGGGGCGCTTCTTTTGCATGGAATAAGCGGAGCAGCGAAGGGTTACAGAACCGCCGCAATTGCCTTGCACAGACTGGGCAGGTTTTCCTCGGTCATGCCGGCCACGTTAATGCGCCCGCCGGTTTCGACGATGTAGATTGAATACTTGTCGCGCAGGGTTTGGACTTGTTCCTTCGTCAGGCCGGTGAAGGAGAACATGCCGTTCTGGCGCTGGATGAAAGTGAAATCTTTTTTCACGCCCAGGGCGCGCATCTCTTCGACAAAGCGCTGGCGCATGTGACGGATGCGTTCACGGATGGCAGCGACTTCCGTCTCCCATTCGGCGCGCAGTGCGGGGGTATTCAGAATGGTGGTGACGATCTTGCCGCCGTGCGCCGGTGGGTTGGAGTAGTTGACGCGGATGCAAATCTTCATGTGGCTGGAGGCCGCCGCCGCCGCCGCCGCCGAAGCGGAGACAATTGTCAACGCGCCGACGCGTTCATTGTACAGCCCAAAGTTTTTGGAGAAGGAACTGGCGATCAACATTTCCAGTCCGGCGGCGCACAGGGTCAGCACACCCTGCGCGTCTTCGCGGATGCCTGCGCCCAGGCCCTGGTAAGCAAAATCGACCAACGGCAGCAGGTTGCGGGCTTTTAATACTTCGGCAATTTTGACCCATTGTTCGGGTGTGGGGTCAGCGCCGGTGGGGTTGTGGCAACTGCCGTGCAGCAAGACCACGTCGCCTTCGGGGATTTGTCCCAGGGCGGCCAGCATGGCGTCAAAGGCCAGCGCGCCGGTGGCGGGGTCGAAGTACGGATAAGTGTCCACTGCCAGCCCGGCGGCCTTGAAAATATTGGGGTGATTGGGCCAGGTGGGCTGGCTCATCCAGACTTTCACGCCGGGGTTGATCTTCTTGAGAAAATCGGCAGCCACGCGCAGGCCGCCGGTGCCGCCGGGGGTGTGCGCCGTGACGGCGCGCTTGGAGGTAATCACCTCGTGTTGCGCGCCGAAGATCAATTCCTGCACGGCGGCGCCATAGTCCGGTGAACCGATAATGGACAAATAGGACTTGCTGGTTTCTTCTTCCAGCAAGCGCACTTCGGCAAGTTTAACGGTATGAAGGATGGGCGTATCGCCATCGGCGTCTTTGTAGACTCCCACGCTGAGGTTGATCTTTTCAGGGTTGGTATCTTTCTTGAAAGCTTCTTCCAAGCCCAGGATGGGGTCTGCCGGCGCCATATCGAGTTTTTCGAACATAGTTGGTTTCCTCTCTTTCTGGATGATAAAGTTGGGCGTAGTATACCCCATGATAATGAGCGTAGCATAAAAGAGCAGACGATTCTGACGGGTGGATTTCCATCACTCCCCGGCTGCCGGTCGGCAGCGCGTCAAGGTTATCTTGACATAACTTTGACCTTTTTAACTCACACTAGATGATATAAACCAAAGAATTTGATCGAACAGGAGATGTCCCATGCGAGAATCGGAACTGAACGTTGAATACATCCAGTCGGCTGCCGCATACACCGAAGCAACGCCTCGCGTGCCCGAACCTTTCGAAGTCGAGATGGAAGTGTTGTGCAACCGCCTGGAGCGGCTCCACGATATTCTGACGCATGTGGACCAGTATGCGTTCGAAGAATTTGTGGGCGTGTTTACGCAGGCATCCGGCAAATTTTGCGGCTATCATCGTTTTGTCCATGATGAGTCGAATAAAGAGGTGTAGTCGTCAAACTGACGATAAACATCGAAAACAAAAGAGAAATCTACTGCCAACCCTGGTGGTAACCTTGGAGCGTCGCTATGCAGCGGCGCTCTTTTTTAAATCTGCGTTCAATCCTGGCGGAGTGCCGCGCCAGCGGTAAACCTGGTTAAACAAAAAGAACAGGAGACCCTGTTCTTTTTCTTGCAGAGGCGACGATGGGATGGCGGAGTGCCGCGCCAGCGGTAAACCTGGTTAAACAAAAAGAACAGGAGACCCTGTTCTTTTTCTTGCAGAGGCGACGATGGGATTTGAACCCATGATGAGGGTTTTGCAGACCCTTGCCTTGCCACTTGGCGACGTCGCCATAAAACTTTGGCTGGCAGTCATGGCCTGCGTAGAACCATTTCGTGCCAGCCGTTTGCTGTACTTACAAGAGCGGGCGATGGGATTCGGACCCACGACCTTCTCCTTGGCAAGGAGACGTACTACCACTGTACTACGCCCGCGATTCGGCCGATCTTTTGACCGAGATAGTGCCGAGAGACAGAATCGAACTGACGACACCGCGATTTTCAGTCGCGTGCTCTACCAACTGAGCTATCTCGGCGATAGTGTTGCTTATTGGTTAAGCGTGCGTGATTTTACCTGTACTTGGAGGGATTGTCAAGCAAACTTTCTTTTGTGTTAGGGCAAAGTAGTAGAGTCCCCTTTAAGCAAAGTTAAAATGTCCCCTTCGGAGGACGAGAAAATGGAGACACTACTAACGATGAGTGGCAAAGAAATAAGCAGACTGGAAGTGATGCAACGG
>JBARBA010000490.1:0-12854 GCA_049792555.1 Anaerolineales bacterium | reverse complement strand
CGGATTCACGGATCAGAACGGATTTCTGTCAACGGACTTTGTCGCGGATTCACGGATCAGAACGGATTTCTGTCAACGGACTTTGTCACGGATTCACGGATCAGAACGGATTTCTGTCAACGGACTTTGTCACGGATTCACGGATTGGAACGGATTTTGAATGCATAAAAAAACAAACTTGGCGAGGAAGTTATGGCAAAGAATAAACCTGGGTTAGTGAAAACAACGCTAGATGAGTTGACCTACAAAGTCAATGGTCTGGCAATGCGGGTACAGCGCGAACTTAAGAGCGGGCATAAGGAAGTTTTTTATCAGCGCCGTCTGGCTGAATTGTGTCGTGAAGCTGGTTTGCAGATCGAGATGGAAAAACATGTCGAAGTGTGGATTGGCGACTCGCTGGTAGGGTATCTCTACCTGGATTTATGGGTGGAGCAGTCTCTTGTGGTGGAATGCAAAGCTTTTGACCATGATTTGACAGACGATGAACTCAGTCAAGTGCTCGTTTATTTGGCGGCGACATCCAGCCCGGTGGGGATGTTATACAACTTTGGACGTCCCAGCCTGGAATTCAAGCGCGTTTTGCGCCCTGCGAATATGCAGGAGTGGCAAAAATATCTTTATCGCTGTGTTTGGGCTTTGCCCGGCACAACTTTGCCGTCCGAATCAGGCCATCCCATCCGTTTTTCTGTCATCAGTCCCCTTGCCGACCAGCCTGTTGTTCTTCAATCTGCTGCCCCATCCGTTCTTATCCGTGAATCCGTGAAAGAGTCCGTTGAAAAATCCGATTATGCCGCTGCCGGCGTCTCTATCGAAGCCGGCAACCGCGCCGTCGAACTGATGAAATCTGCCGTCAAATCCACCTACGGCCCGCAGGTGCTGGCCGGGATCGGCTCTTTTGGAGGCCTGTTTGACGCCTCCGCGCTCAAGGAGATGAAAAATCCCGTGCTGGTGGCTTCCACCGACGGGGTAGGGACGAAGGTCAAGCTGGCGGCGGAGATTGGGCGCTATCGCTCGGTTGGGCAGGACATCGTCAACCACTGCATCGACGACATCCTGGTGCAGGGTGCGCGCCCGTTGTTTTTCATGGATTATTTTGCTACGTCCAAGCTGACGCCTGAGATCGTGGCCGAAGTCGTGACCGGCATCGCCGAAGCCTGCCGCGCATCGGGCTGCGCCCTGCTGGGCGGCGAAACCGCCGAAATGCCGGGCGTCTACGCTCCCGGCG
The DNA here is from genome assembly GCA_049792555.1 of Anaerolineales bacterium. Taxonomy (GTDB): domain Bacteria; phylum Chloroflexota; class Anaerolineae; order Anaerolineales; family Villigracilaceae; genus UBA5195. The sequence goes on along the minus strand of JBARBA010000490.1, from coordinate 11,629 downwards.
AGTTCGACATTGCCGGGACGATTGTCGGTGTGTTGGAGCGCGATGCCATGCTCCCGCGTGCGGATATCGGCCCCGGCGACGTGCTGATCGGCGTGCGCTCCTCCGGCCCGCACACCAACGGCTACTCGCTCATCCGCAAAATCTTCCAGGGCGTCTCGCTCGATACGGTTTTCCCCGAACTCGGCGTTTCCCTCGCCGACGCCCTGCTTGCCCCTCATCGCTCCTACCTTCCTATTCTCTCCACCGTCCTCCGTCCACCGTCCTCCGTCAAGGGTTTGGCCCACCTCACCGGCGGCGGATTCATCGAAAACATCCCGCGCATCCTGCCCGATGACGTGGACGCCGTTGTCCACCAGGGCAGTTGGCCCGTGCCGCCGCTTTTCAGCCTGATCCAGGCGCGCGGCGAAATCGCCACTGAAGAGATGCACCGCGTCTTCAACATGGGCATCGGCATGGTGCTGGTGGTCGCTAAAAATGACGTGGACAAGGTGCAGAAAGCCATTTCTGAAGAGACGTTTGTCATCGGCGAACTGGTCAAAGGCGAACGCAAGACCCGGCTGGTAGGCTAATCCGTTCGTATCAATCTGGCCGTTTCGCTATCCGTTGATCAGTTGTCAAATCAATTTTCATCAAGGAATTTCTATGTATAACTTGTTTGTTTCAGGTGATCCCATGGCTTGGCGTGGAAAGCCATATTTTCTCGAAATTGGAAGGTGTATTCGCGAATGCGAATACACCGACACAAAACTTACAAGGCGATATAGTGAACTCGATGATAAGGCAGTGAAGGAACTCCAGCGTTTTCCATGTGTATTTGCATACGAAGCAATGCATAATCTGTCACCGAAATTTGGCGTAATTCTTGATATCACCAAACGACAACCACAAGTTCGCATCGAATACGAACTCATAGACTTAGACAAATTTCTTTCCCCTCAAGATTTAGTTGATCTAGCATTTGATCTTGATATATCAGCATGGGAATTAAATAGAACACACTGGGCGGTTAAAGACGTAAATTTAGCAAAGGAATTAAAAGAAAAGGGTATTTCTCTGCCGAATTGGGTTCGCAATGTTGCAAAGTCGGTAGATATTACAACTCATATGTTTGATGTTGCGCTATCATTTCCAGGCGAGGTTCGCCCCTTCATTGAGAAAATTGTGGAAGAGTTGGAAAAAAACATTGGGCCAAATTCCTATTTTTACGACAATAATTATGTTTCCCAACTCGCTCGTCCGTCACTCGACACACTGCTGCAAGATATATACAGAAAACGTTCTAGGTTGGTTGTTGTCTTTCTCTGCGGCGGCTATCAACGCAAAGAATGGTGTGGTATTGAATTTCGCGCAATCAAAGAAATTATCATGGAACGTGACGACAAGAAGATAATGTTTGTCAAAATGGACGATGGCATTGTTGATGGCGTATTCAAGACTGATGGGTATATAGATGGTCGAAAATACCAGCCCAAAGATATCGCCCGCTTCATCCATGAGAGAATTACATTACTCACTTGATAATCACTATTCCTTTGAAACTTAGCTCTATTCTCTGCTCTCTATTCTCTTGAAAGGATTTCCATGCCCAACTCTCTCCCCCTGCGCTACGGCGCAAACCCGCAGCAATCCCCCGCCCGCGTCTTCATGAAACAAGGCGACCTGCCGATCACCGCCCTCAACGGCTCACCTGGCTACATCAACCTGCTGGACGCGCTCAACTCCTGGCAGCTCGTCACCGAACTCAAGCAGGCCACCGGCCTGCCGGCTGCCGCCTCGTTCAAACACGTCAGCCCGTCGGGCGCGGCGGTCGCCGTCCCGCTGACGGACATCCTGCGCAAAATCTACTTCGTCGCCGACCTCGAACTCTCCCCGCTGGCCGAAGCCTACGCCCGCGCGCGCGGCGTGGATCGCATGTCCTCCTTCGGCGACTTCATCGCCCTCTCGGACACGGTCGACGTCCCCACGGCAAAACTCATCAGTCGTGAAGTCTCCGACGGTATCATCGCCCCCGCCTACGAACCCGAAGCGCTTGAAATCCTGAAGAAAAAGAAGCAGGGCAAATACACCGTCGTCCAGATCGACCCGTCCTACGCGCCGCAGCCGCTCGAAAACCGCGACGTCTTCGGCGTCACCTTCGAGCAGGGCCGCAACACCCGCCCGGTCACGCGCGACGATTTCAAGAACATTGTCACCAAAAACAAAGACCTGCCCCAAAGCGCCATCCGCGACATGATGATCGCCTGGATCACGCTCAAATACACCCAGTCCAACTCGGTCTGCTATGTGCTCAACGGCCAGACCATCGGCGTCGGCGCGGGCCAGCAGTCGCGCGTGCATTGCGTGCGCCTGGCCGGTCTCAAAACCGACCTGTGGTACCTGCGCCAGAACCCCACCGTGCTCAACCTGCCCTTCAAAGAAGGCGTCAAACGCCCCGACCGCGACAACGCCATCGACCAGTTCCTGCAACCCGACGTGACCGAAGCCGAAAAAGCCAACTGGAAAAACGTCTTCACCCAAATCCCGCCCGTGCTCACCTCCGCCGAGCGCCGCGCCTGGCTCGACACCCTCAAAGGCGTCACCCTCGGCTCCGACGCCTTCTTCCCCTTCCGCGACAGCATCGACCGCGCCGTCCTTTCGGGCGTGCGCTACGTGCTCGAACCCGGCGGCTCCAACCGCGACGAAGACGTCATCGCCGCGTGCGACGAATACGGCATGACGATGGTCTTCTCCGGCATCCGTTTGTTCCACCATTGATCCTACGGAATACGGAACACGCACCATATTGCGTGTTCCGTATTCCGTAAATTCAAGAAAGTTGGGAAAATGTCCACGAAACTGGTCGTCCTCATCTCTGGAAACGGATCCAACCTCCAGGCCATCCTCGACGCCTGTGGGGACAAAACCCTACCCGCAGCCGTTGTCGCCGTACTCTCAAACAAATCCGACGCCTATGGCCTGGTGCGCGCCGTCCAGGCCAACGTGCCCACGATGGTCCTCCCCAAAACCCCCGACCTCGACCGCCGCGCCTACGACGCCATCCTGGCCGGCTACGTTGCCTCCTTCCGCCCCGACTACGTCGTTTTGGCCGGCTGGATGCGCATCCTGACATCCGATTTCCTCAACCGTTTCCCCAACCGGGTCATCAACCTGCACCCGGCCCTGCCCGGCACATTCCCCGGCACCCACGCTATCGAACGCGCCTATGAAGCCTGGCAAAAAGGCCAAATCGACCGCAGCGGCGTCATGGTCCATCTCGTCCCAGACGAAGGCGTGGACGACGGCCCCGTGCTCGCCACGCAGGAGATTTTCTTCCAGTCCGGCGAATCGCTCGAAGCTTTTGAGCAGCGCGTCCACAGCGTGGAGCACACGCTATTGGTGGAAACGCTCAAGAAAGTGGTCAGCGGAAAGTAAAAAAAAGATGAAGGCAAGGATTTTGCTTGCGCTTCTGGCAATCCCTTTTCTCATCGGTTGCAGTGAAAAGGCTGCAAATCCTGCCTTGTCGCCATCCGCATCGGTTAAAGCGGGCGTAACGCCCGCATTGATCTCTACGCAAACCCCATTGCCAACACCCTCATCGACGGCGACTGCAAGGCGAACGCCTATTCGTCGTCCAACAACACTGGCGGAAGCCACCGAACAGGCCATTGCCGGCCGATATTGTAATAGCCGGGATTATCCTTCTCCTAACGGTTTTTTACCCTCGAAATCCGGGAAATTGATGGCTTTTGTTTGTTGGCCTTCGGACGGAAAAGATCTATCCGTAACAAAGGTTATCGCGCTGGACGGGTCTCGTCCTCCCATACAAGCCTCCTATCGAAAAGATTACCTCGGGATTGATTACTCCAAGCCTATACCGGAAGACACTCAAGAGCCTTACCCATTTTGGCTCAGTTATTATGCTCTTTTTCCTTTGCGCTGGACGGCGGATGATAAATTCTTGTATTTGGTAAGGGATAGCCCGGCAGATGGGGTCCAGTATCCCCAGGCTTTCGCGCTGATGAGACTTAATATTGAAACAGGAAAAGTGACCCCTGTTTTGCCTCCAACGGGCAATTATTATTTTGATTTTTCGGCGGATGGCACAAAGTTGTTATCTGTCGATCAATCGATAACTCCAATGGTTGTCAAAGTCGCCAATCTTATAACAGGGGACGAAGTTGATATTCATCTCGACAAAAGGTTTGACCAGGCTGGCTATTTACTGCTTTCGCCGGGTGGTGACAAGCTGGTTATCAGTACGATTGATAACGAAAAAGGTATTTCAATGATCCTCGCTGACCTTTCTTCCATGTCCCAGAAATATCTGGTTGAAGATCTGCATCACGACTTTTTTCCCATGTCCTGGATTGATGACCGCACAATTTATGGCTGGTCGTATGAAAATGAGCTTACTTCTTACTTCTACCTTGACATCATGACGAAGCAGGCAAACCCTGCTCCTACACCAACGCCCATTTCAACACCAACTCCATAATCTTGCCCAAAGCCAAAATTTAGCAAATCTGAAATCTCAACCAGCGATTGGCTAAACCGGTGTATATTTAAGCTGTGGTTGTAAAATTACTCTTCGTTTATCATGCCAGATGGAATAACGATGAAGCCTTCCGTTAAGTCAATCGCGCTCCGGCTTTCAGGGTGGTTCCTGATTCTTGTCGTGCTGCCATTCATTGTGATGGCAGTTTTTGCGCGCAATGGCGTGATGGATGAATTCCAGCGGGCGGCTGCTGATGGCGCTCGGCAGCAGGCTGAGACCAATGCGGCTTTCGCCGGTCATCTTGGGGCGGCCATGTCGCCACAGGATTTTATTGCGGCCAGCCAGCCGCGCAACGGCGCTCATTTTTTGATCGACCAAAACGGGGTTTACATTGCCCACCCTGATCCCAGCCGTGTTGGCTTGAAATTACAAAGTGATTACTCTGCCGAAACCGTCGCCAAAATTTTGCAAGGCGGGTCAGGCTATGCAATCGATCCAAAAACGAACAAGATCGTTGCTTACGCCAATGTGCCGGAGAAGCGCTGGGTGGATATTGTTTCGATTGACCCTTCTGCGATGGAGGCAACATCCGGCCGTTTGAATCAAAGTTCACTGTTTCAACTGATAGTGACTTTGTTTTTCATTCTCATCGCAGGCGCGGTGATGGTCTGGATTGTTGCTGTGTACCTTTCGCGCGAGCAGGCGGGCGCAGTGGCGCAAAGAAGCCAGGGGGCGCAGGACGCAGGGCCGCGTCCTGGCGATGAGGTCAATCATTCGTCGGGCAAATCATCAGATATCGTCGATTCGTCCAAAACTGCGCTTGAAACACCGGCGTCTGGTTTGGAAGAGCGTATTGTCGAACTGAACAAAGCCTATTCTGCCATCCAGGAAAGTGAGGTACGTTTTCGCACTCTGTTCAATTTTGCCAACGACGCAGTTTTTGTATACGATTTGGAGCTTGGCGTTGTGTTGGACATCAACGAAAAATTTACCGAATTGTTCGGGTACGACCAGCAAGATACTTCTCATGTGAACCTTGAAGATTTGAGTTCCGGCATTCCGCCCTATACCCATCGCAGTATCATGCACTGGATCCGCCGGGCGCGACGTTTTGGCCCGCAATTGCTGGAATGGCAGGCCAGGGATAAGTTCGGACGTATGTTCTGGGCAGATCTTGGGTTGCGCCTGGTCATGCTTGGGGGGCAGGAACGCTTACTGGTATCTGCGCGAGATATCAACGAACGTAAACGCGCCGAGCAACTCCAAATAGCCGTTTATCGAATTTTCCAAACCGGCCAATCGGCGCAGACCTCATTCGAGTTTTTTAGCCTTATCCATGAAATCCTTGGCTATCTCATCCCTGTAAAGAATTTTCTCGTCGCTTTTTACGACCCGATTACCGATCTTTTTACCTACCCCTTTCATGTCGACCAATATGAAAAATGGCCCTCCATCCACCAATCTGATGATGGGTTGGTGACGCGCGTGCTGCGCGCCGGCGAGCCTATATTGATTACGCCTGAGACGGTTGCCAACCAGGGCGTTGCTTCGCTATGGGATTCTGAACATGAGCTTTTGGACTGGATGGGAGTCCCGCTGCAAACCGCCCGGGGTGTTTTAGGCGTTTTGGTGCTCAAGAATTATGACGAAACCATGCGCTTGACCGAACAGGATAAAGAAACGTTTGCGTTTTTTGCCACCCAGGTTGGTATTGCCGTGGAGCGGAAACGAGCCGAAGACGCCCTGCGAGAGGCCGAGGCGCGTTGGCGCACCCTGATAGAAAACTCCCACCAATTGATTATGACGATCAACCGGCAAGGCAAGATATTGCTCGTCAATCACACCATACCCAATATGGATCACGAAAATTTAGAGGGGCACACCATCTTCGAGTTTTTACCCGGCAATGACATCTTATTGAAAGAAGATATCACCCAGCAGTTGTTCAGCGACCGCAAGCCACTTACCTATGAGCTTTCTGTTACGCAGCCAAATGGAGATGTTACCTGGTTTTCGTGCAATTTATCTCCGGTTGTCGACCAGGGAAGGGTTGATCTCGCCATTTTTAATGCAACGGATATTACCGACCTGAAACACGCCGAATCGGCTCTCCGTGAATCAGAAGCAATTTACCGGCGGGCGATTGAAGCTGCTGGCGCGGTGCCGTATTATCGAGATCATCGCACCAACTCCTTCCTGTTTATTGGAGCCGGGATTCACGAGATCGCCGGCAGTGATGGGGAGATCACAGCCCAAATCTGGGAAAACCTCATTGTCGAATCTCACATGCTGGGAGAGGCCGCCGGTATACCCGCCATGGAAGCATCCAAACTTGTCAAAGTTGGAAAGCTGAAAATCTGGCAGTGCGACTCCCAAATCCATGCGCTCGACGGGAAAGTTCGCTGGGTATATGATGCCGCGATTGAAATGATTGGGCCGGACGGCGTTTCGCACGGTTCAATCGGCATTCTGCAAGATATTACCTCCCGGAAATTGGTAGAAGAAGCGCTTCGCCAGAGCGAAACAAAGTTCCGCTCCATTGTGGAGCAACTATCAGAAGGTTTTGCCTTAATCGATGAAGATGGGTGTATTATTGAATGGAACAGTGTCCTCGAACAAATGTCGGGCGTTAAGCGCGAGCAGGCGATCGGCATTAACTATTGGGATGCCCAGACGCTTGCCGCCCCTGATGAATTGGTAAAATCCCAGCAGGCCGAGAAGATAAAGAATAAAGACGTTCTGCTCGAGGCGTTGAAGACAGGTCACTCCGCTTTGTTTGATACACCCGTTGAGATTGCCATGCACACTTCTGATTCTCAATGGATTTACGTCCAGCAGGTTGCCTTTCCCATTCACACCGAACGCGGTTTTCGTGTCGGCTTGTTGAATCGTGACATTACCGAGCAGAAACGCGCTGAAGAAGAAATCCGTAAACTGAACGATGAGTTGGAGCAGCGTGTTGTTGAGCGTACTGCCGAACTGGAGACGGCCAACAAAGAATTGGAAGCATTCTCCTATTCTGTTTCGCACGACTTGCGCGCACCGTTGCGCGCCATTGACGGGTTTTCCCGTATTCTTTTTGACGAAATTGGCCCGTTATCGACGCCGGAAATTCAGCGTTATCTAAACGTTATTCGTGATAATGCCCAGCAGATGGGCCGTTTGATTGACGACCTGCTTTCCTTCTCGCGCTTAAGCCGCCAGCCTTTGAAAAAAATGACTTTCTCCCCGCTTGACCTGATTAATCAAGTGCAGACGACCCTTTCTCCCGTAACCGACGGCCGCTCGCTCGAACTGGTCATTGCAGATTTGCCCCCCTGTGAAGGCGATCCGGCGCTTCTCAAACAAGTTTGGATGAACCTGCTTTCCAATGCGATTAAATTCACGCGCGGGCGTGACCCTGCGCGCATTGAAATTGGCGCTTCGGTGCGCCCTGGGGAAGTCGTTTATTTTATTAAGGATAACGGCGCAGGTTTTGATATGCGTTATGCCGATAAACTCTTTGGCGTTTTCCAGCGCCTTCATTACTCGGAAGAATACGAAGGCACAGGCGTAGGATTGGCGATTGTTCAACGCATTATTCGCAGGCATGGCGGGCACGTTTGGGCCGAGGGTGAATTGGGCCATGGCGCAACATTCTTTTTTTCCCTGCCAATCGAACAATCTCCGACCGACTTGTAAAAAAATGGCACTGGCATACTTTTCAACGAATTAGTATAATTTGGTCATAAGTGCGAATGGATGTTCCGTAATTACAGAGGAATAATGTCAGAATATACACTTGAAATCTTGTTGGTTGAAGATAATCTCAATGACGCAGAGCTTTCCCTCTATGCCTTGAAAAAATTTAAAATAGCCAACAACATCCATCATGCCCGTGATGGGGCCGAAGCGCTTGAGTATCTCTTCGGGACGGCAACAACAAGCCCTCGGCTTCCTGCGCAAAATCCGCGCTTGATTTTGCTTGATTTGAAACTCCCTAAAATAGACGGCCTGGAAGTTTTAAAAAAGATTAAAGATCATGAATCTACCCGTACAATCCCGGTAGTTATCCTGACATCTTCACGCGAGGAACGTGATATTATCGAAAGTTATAACCTGGGCGTAAACAGCTACATTGTCAAACCCATTGATTTCGAACAATTTACCGAAGCCATACGCGATGTTGGTCTTTACTGGTTGCTTTTAAATCAAGTCCCGGCTACAAAGAATCCATGATGATGGTTAATATGAATCCCTTGCGCGTGCTCGTTCTGGAAGATCGGCCTGTTGACGCCGAGCTAATTTTGCATGAGTTAAAGCATTCAGGCTATAACTTTGTAAGCAAACGTGTCGATACCCAAACAGATTACTTGCAGGCCATTGAAGAAATCCCTGATATTATCCTTGCCGACTTTAGCCTGCCTCAATTTACTGCAATGCAGGCGCTGCACTTGCTCCAGGAGCGTGGCCTCGATATACCCTTCGTGGTTGTTACCGGAACAACCAGCGAAGAAGCTGCCGTTGAAACCATGAAGCACGGCGCAGCCGATTACCTGCTCAAAGACCGGCTCGGCCGCCTGACACAGGCGGTTGAACGCGCTCTCCAGCAGAAGCTTTTGCGCGATGAAAAAAGAGCCTCTGAAGATGCCTTGCGCCTTTCTGAAGACAAATTTTCCAAAGCCTTCCGCATTTCCCCCGACGCCATCTCCATTGTGCGCCTTTCGGATGGTCGCTATATCGAGGTCAATGATGGATTTGCCCAGTTGACCGGCTTTGAGCCTGATGAAGTAATCGGCAAGGACAACCAGTTGTTTAACATCTGGGGTAATAAAGAAGAAGGTCAACGTTTCTTCGACGTGATGCAAACTGTGGGGCAGGTTAGCAACATGGAAGGCGTTTTCAAACGCAAAGATAACGGCGTATGGATTGGCCTGGTCTCAGCCAGGACTATCGAAGTCAATAACGAACCATCCATTATTTCCATTATCCGCGATATCACCGAACGCAAGCGCGCCGAGATGGAACTGCAACGCGCTCATCACGACCTGGCCGAAGCCTACGATGCCACCATTGAAGGTTGGTCGCATGTGCTTGATTTGCGCGACAAGGAAACCGAGGGCCACACCCAGCGCGTGACCGAAATGACCCTGCGCCTGGCGCGCGCTCTGCATGTGCCCGAAGAAGATATCGTCCATATTCGTCGCGGGGCCTTGCTCCACGACATTGGAAAAATGGCAATTCCCGATGATATCCTGCAAAAACCCGGGCCGCTTACCGACGAAGAGTGGAAGATCATGCGCCAGCATCCTGAATATGCTTACCAGATGCTTTACCCGATTGCCTACCTGCGTCCGGCGCTTGATATTCCTTATTGTCACCACGAACATTGGGATGGCACCGGCTATCCACGCCGCTTGAAGGGGGAAGGAGTCCCGCTTGCGGCCCGCATCTTCACCATCGTCGATGTCTGGGATGCGCTGCTCTCCAACCGCCCCTACCGCAAAGGCTGCACCGAAGAGTCGGTGCTTGAATATCTCGAAAAATATTCTGGCACTTACTTTGATCCCCGCCTTGTGGAAGCCTTCCTTGACCTGTATAACAAAGGCATCTTCGACGGCACCCAGATTTATCGCATGACCCGTAACGGGGATGGGACTCCATTGGTAGCGAGTGGACCAACTCCTTAACCGGCCTATCGCATCATTGCTTGCCGCAGGATGCATCGTTTTGTTGTGCGGCGCGGTCGCAATCGGGGGATTGGTCTTCGCCGGGAGTTTTTACGCCCACCCTCAGCCGACGCCGTCTGCGTTTGCTTTTTCCACCCTGCTTGTCGAAACCCCCACCCCGCAACTTCCCATCAAAAAATCCATCACCACAATCACCCCTTTGGCGACAAAGCCTCAAGGTAAAATTGTGTACGTCTGCCAGATATTTGCCGTGCAGGAGAGCGACCAGATTTGCGTCATCAACGCCGATGGCTCCGGGCAACGCCGTTTGACCACGAATGATCATGCCCGGCATTTTTACCCGTCGTTTTCCCCGGACGGAAAGAGTGTTTTATTCTCGTCGAACATGGACGGCAACTTTGAACTTTACGAGATGGTTTTGGCAACGGATCAACTTATCAGGTTGGGCGGCGCCGTCGGGTTGGCCCCCGAAGTTTCCCCTGATAACAGCCTGATCGCTTACGTTCGCAGCGACGGTATAAAGACCGAGACCATTTGGGTCGTGGACCGTCAGGGCCTTAACCCGCGCGAAGTTTACAAAGATGGTTGGGATCCCACCTGGTCGCCGGATGGCAGTCGCATTCTTTTTGCGACAACGGTCAAGGGTGAGGCCCAGCTTGCCACGATCAAGCCCGACGGCGCGGGTTTTCAGGTATTGACCGACGTGCGCGACCTGCGCGGGCGCAGCGATTGGTCCGCCGATGGCCTGCATATTGTCACTTATTTGGGCAAGCCCTGGGAACGCGAACTCTTTCTCATGAACCCCGATGGTTCGGATGTGCGCCAGGTCGGCAAAGCTGGCGGCGACAGCCAGGGGCCAAGCTTCTCGCCCGATGGGCAGTGGATTGCCTTCACGGCGTATTTCGATCACTATCGCGTCAACAACGGCTGTGAAATTTACATCATGCGCATTGACGGTTCGGCGCTCACTCGTTTAACGGATAATAGTTATTGCGATTGGCAGCCCCGCTGGGGGCCGTAGGAAAATTGAGGCATCCGAATGTTCAAGATTTTATTGGCAGAAGATGATGATTTTTTGCGCATGACGATGAAAACGCTGCTGGAGTTGCAGGGTTTCCAGGTATTTTCTTACTCTGATGGGCAACTGGCGCTGGACGCTTTTCCGACTGTTTCCCCCGATATGATCATTTCAGACATCAATATGCCCAACCTGGATGGCTACGGCCTTCTGGACGGAATCCGCCAGCTTCTGGAAGGGGAGGTGGTGCCCTTCCTGTTCCTCAGCGCGCGCTCCGAGCGCGGCGATGTGACCCACGCCCGCGAACTCGGCGCTGACGATTACATCTTCAAACCTTTCGAGCCGGAGGAATTGTTGGCGGCTGTCCAGGCGCGCCTCGAGCGGCGGCGCGTGACCGAACTTTTCGACACCCGCCAGGCCCACTTGCAAACCATCGTCCTGCTGGGAAACGTCATCGAAGCCCGCGAC
>JBARBA010000489.1:0-3514 GCA_049792555.1 Anaerolineales bacterium | reverse complement strand
GCCAATGTTTCAGTGGTGGGTTCGGGGGTTTTGGGCATGGTTATCTCCTTTTTTGTTTGAGCAATTATACTTGGACTTTCGTTAAAACGCTGACCAAAGCAGGCATATTACGCGCCCGCATTTCGATTTGTTTTCAACTTTTTAGACAGGTCTGCAAACCAGTGGCGCAACCGCCCCCGCATGGTCAGGCGTTGACGTGTAGCAACCAGCCCTTCCCAGGGATCGAGGTCAAACAGCTTGCGGGTAAAATAGCGTCCGATCAGTTGCAGGGTGGCCAGCGACGGCGCGGCAATGATAATGCCCAGGATACCCAGCAGCCCCACCCCGATGATGGCAGCCACCAGCACTGCCGCCGGGTGGACTTTGAGCGCCTGGGCCATAATATTCGGCGCGACAAAATTATCGACAATCATATCGATCAGCCAGGCAAATGCAACCACGATCAGCGCGTAGAACAAGGGCGTCAGGCCAAAAGGTTTGAATTCCTGAAAAAAAGTTACCAGGAAAAGCGTGCTCCAGATCGTAAATGAACCGAGATACGGCACAAAACGCGCCAGCCCGGCCAGCAAAGCCAGCCCCAAGGCATAATTGACTCCCAGCGAACTTAAGACAATTGAATAAATGACGGCCGCCAACCCCATAATAATAATCTGACCGCGCAGGAAGGCATTCCAGATGTGTCCAAGTTCTTTGCGCATACGCGCCAGATCGTTGTCATAGCCGGGGATACTGAACTGCAAAAATCCACGCCCCAGGCCGTCGCTTTCGGCCAGGACAAAATACGATACCAGCAGCACAAAAATTGACCAGCCCAGGAAGTTCGCCGCCCCGCCGGCAATCGTCCCCATCATCGCGCCGGATTGCCCGATCAACGGTTGAACCGTACCCAGCAACTGGTTGCCAAGCGCAGTTAAATCCAGCGTGTGTAAATCCAGCATAAACGGCCCAATCGGCACCTGTCGCCCGGAAATATCGGCCAACATGGCCGGAACATTTTGTAAATTTTGCTGGACGAGGGTGAGCAGGCTTTGAATCTGCTGCACCAGGCCCACCCCGCCCAGGGTAAGCGCCGCAAGCAGGGTTATAATCATCGCAGCATAAATAAGCGATACCGCCAGGCCCCACGAAAGATGCAGCCTGGTTGAAAGAAAACCGGCCACAGGCCTCAGCAAGTAAGCCAGGATGATAACCAGGATGAGCGGGGGTACAATACTTTCGAATTTGATCAGCAACCCGGCCACAATCGCCATCAGCGTCAGCGCCACCACAAGCTTGATGGTCGAGTCCCAACGAGGTGAAGTCGGCACATTATCCATATTATCCATGAGTTCCTCTTTTCTGCGTAATCCCAAACTGAGATGCAACGATGTTTTGCAAACATTATTGTAGCCAATCCTATCCATTTTTACAATAACTCATATGAAATCCATGCGTCGAATTTTCATCATTCTTCTTTTCCTGCTGGCTGCCTGCGGCGTCCGGTCAGGCGTTCGCGAGCAAGCCGCCAAGCCAGACATCCGTTTTACCGTCATTTATCATCCGGACGGGCCGCTTTACGTTGGCGACCGGGTCAGCATCGAAGTGCTCAGCCCGTCCGATTTCAAATCGAATAACAAAACAGTCCGCGTCTCGCTCGGCCAAAAAACGTTGGGCGAAACCAATTTCGGCCCCTTTGGGATTGGCGGACGCCAACAAGCCACGTTTTACTGGGTATGGGACACAAAGGGACTGGACAGCGGCGTCCACACCCTGACGTTTTCGGTGCTCCCGGCGGGTTCCACCTGGACGGAAAACGTCTCGCTGCTCCCCGTTGCCGACATGCCCGCGCCCGGGCCGGACGCCCACTGGGAGGTCGCCGAAACCGCTTGCTGCGCAATCCACTACGTCAGCGGGACGGATTCCGCCCGCGACATCGAAACACTCAAAGCGACAGCCGACGCCGATGCTGCGGACGTGGAACAACGGCTGGGAGTGAAATTCAAAGACAAGATACCGCTCACCTTCCTGCCGCGCGTCCTCGGCCAGGGCGGGTTTACATCCACAGGGGTTTACGTTTCGTATCTCGACCAAAACTATGCCGGCAGCACCGCCAAACAAGTCGTCCATCATGAAATGGTGCATTGGCTCGACGCCCAGATGGGGGCCAAAGCGCGGCTCCAAATGCTGCAGGAAGGACTGGCGGTCTATTTCAGCGACGGCCATTTCAAAATCGAGCCGATCCCGGCCCGCGCCGAAGCGTTGATCCGGTTGAAATGGTACATTCCCTTGCGCGAGTTGGTCAATTCGTTTTACAACTCGCAACATGAAATCGGCTACATCGAAGCCGGAGCGCTGACCGGCTATATGATCAAAACCTACGGCTGGGAAAAATACGACGCCTTTTACCGCGATTTGAATCCGCAGAACGGCCCGGACGCCAACGTGTTGAATGCCGGGCTGCAGGCTCACTTTCACCTGTCGCTCGACCAGCTCGAAACCGGCTTCAAAGACTGGTTGAGCCAACAAACCGTCACCGAAAACGACCTGACCGACGTGCGTCTGACAATTTCCTTTTACGACTCAGTCCGCCGTTACCAGCAGGCGCTTGACCCCTCGGCGTATTTTATGACCGCCTGGCTGCCCGATGGCGATGTCATGCGTCAGCGCGGCATTGTGGCCGATTACCTGCGGCACCCCGTCTCGGCGATTGACCGACAGATCGAATCCCTGCTGGTTTCGGGCAATGCCAGTCTGCTTGCCGGGGACTATAAAAACACCGAACTGGACATTCGGATTGTCAACACGCTTTTGGACGTGATCACAAATGCGCAGAAGAAATGACACGAAATTCGTCTCGTGGGGGAACCCGCGAGGCAAATAGACCAGAAGCGCTTGTCTTGACAGATTTAGCCACCAGTTAAAAACAGAAGAGAGCCTCCTGATTTGAGGATGTTCTTTTCTGTTTTCCGAAAGTTTATTGCTTTTTTACTACGGGCAAACTCCGCCCACGAATGGCTGAAATGCCTGGCAAGGAGCAAAAAACATAAAGGCCCAGGCGGCGCAGATACAAAGTATGAATAACACTATAGCTGTGACAATGATTGTCACGCTATTTTTCTTCTTCTTCGCAGGGGCCTGTCCTGCATATACCGGTGGTGGGCCGACTGTTGACTGCCCGGCATAGGCGACAGGTTGGGGTTGAACTTGCCGCTGAGGCCTGGGCGTTGGAATTTTCTCCCAAGCTTCCTTTTGGGGAACATTATTGCCTGCCTTCTCTGCGGCCTCGCGTTTGGAAACCGATGACTGAACATCATTATCGTTGCCAATAACAATATTGCCTTGTACATTACCGTTTACATGGATCGAGACATTTGGATTATTTTTATCTTGGGGCGCAATTTTCGCCAAGCTGACAAAAAATCTGACTGGCGGCAATTCTCCATTTCTCACATCCACATACTGGATTGTTCCTAGATGCCACCACGGATCCCCTTCTAGCAAGAGTGTATAAATCGGTTTTTCTAGTTGCCGTGCA
>JBARBA010000488.1:0-1511 GCA_049792555.1 Anaerolineales bacterium | reverse complement strand
GATATGGTTACTTTTCAGGGACGCTCGCCCGAAGAACTGGAAGACTCTTTTCGCCAATCGGTCGATTTTTATCTTGAAATGTGTACTCGTGATGGCGTCTCGCCGCAGAAGCCTTTTTCTGGCCGCTTTAACCTGCGGCTTGACCCTGAGCTCCATCGCCAACTGGCCGAACGCGCCACGCTTGAAGATGTCAGTTTGAATGAATGGGTCATCCACGCCCTGGAAGAGGCCGCGCGATAAAGGGATCGTGTCGTAACTGTTAGACAATCAATAGAAAAGCCCCGCAGCGAGAACGCTGCGGGGCTTTTTTGTTGTCCGCCCCGGCGCCCCGGCGCTTCAAAAATTGCGGCGATAAAGTTGAGGGTATAATACATTAAAGTTTAAACAGTTCAGGGAGAAAACAGGTTGAATCATCGACGGCGAACGCGGTTTTTTGCTACCATTTTTCTGCCCGTATTGATTTTTATGCTGCTCCTGCCGGGCGGAAACCAGCAAGTCCATGCCCAGGGCCAGGGAGGCGTGAGTATTACGGCGCGCCTGGGCTTCAACGGCAATTGCAAACAAAATTCCTGGGTGCCCATCAGGGTAAGGGTGGAAAACAAGGGCGCAGATTTAAACAACGCCCGCGTCCAGGCGACCTACAAAGACAATGGCGGGCAATCCGTCTATGCGGTGGATGTTTCGCTGCCGAGTGTCTCGCGCAAGGAGTTTTTCATCTACCTGCCTCCCGATAACATGTACCAGGGGAAACTGGACGTCAGCCTGGTGGCAGGGGATCAAACACTGGCAACGACCCCGGTAAACATCGCCTGCTATTCCTACAACCTCATTGGCTTGCTCACCAATAACCTGTCCACCGATGCATTGAGCAGCGTTAGCACATCGAGTGGTCCCGCGCGGGTGGCCCAGGTGCAGCTCGCCGACCTGCCGGATCGCTCCCAGGGTTGGGAAGGCCTGGATGCGCTGGTCGTCTCAGGCGTGGATATGGGCGCCATCAGCGACCCGCAGCGGGCCGCATTAAAAGCCTGGCTGGCGCAGGGCGGCAAGCTATTGATCACCGGCGGCCCCGGGTGGCAAGGCGCAGCCGCCGGTCTGGACGAGTTTTTGCCGGTCGCGTTGCAATCCACCCAAACGGTGAGCGATCTTTCGGCGCTGCAAACCTATTTCAAGAGTCCGGCAGTGTTGGACTCATCCACACCGGCCATCCTGGCGGTTGGAAAGCTGCTCCCGGGGGCGGACGTTATGGTTGCGCAAGACGGCGTGGCGCTGCTCGTCCAAAAGCAAATCGGTTTTGGAACCGTCTACTACCTGGCGGCGGACCCGGGCCTGCAGCCGCTCAGTACCTGGGACGGCATGCGGGATGTTTACAGTCACTTGCTGGGCGCGCCCTCACTCCGCCCTTCATGGATGAGTTCCGCCTGGGATCCCAGCGCATCGAACCAGGCGCTGGCCGCCCTGCCCGCGCTGGGACTTCCGCCCACGCCTTACGTGCTGTGTTTGTTGGGATTGTA
>JBARBA010000487.1:0-6002 GCA_049792555.1 Anaerolineales bacterium | reverse complement strand
TATCTCGCTGCCGAAGCTAAGTTCTTTGGCATCATCAAACGCAAACACACAGGTGAGAACCCATCGCCTTTGGTTTTTATACCACCTCTCTTGACAGACCAACAAATTCCTTAACTTGTGACTGATGACCTTACGGGCACTATGTTGAGCGGGAAAGCGCAATTTGTGACCGCGGGCATTATAGAAGAAGCAGGCATCGCCGGGTTTCTGCTACTTGCGAAAACCAACCTGCCGGGCCAACGGAACGCCCCGCATAGAAAGGATGAGCTTGCATGACAGAGCTAACCGATTCAAACATCTTCAATGCGCCGATATCCCATCTTCGAAGTCGATTGTTTTGGAACGATGTTATCAAACGCATCATCGACATCGTCGCCTCGGCGCTTGGGTTACTGCTCCTGGCCCCGGTCTTCGCTTTCCTGGCTTTTGTCATCAAGCGCGATTCCCCCGGCCCTGTCTTTTATCGCGGGCCGCGTATGGGCAAAGGCGACAAACCCTTTCTCATACTCAAATTTCGCACCATGCGCGAAGACGCTGCCAGTTACAGCGGCCCGCGCCTGACCGCGCAGGACGACGAGCGCATTACCCCGCTCGGCAAGTGGCTGCGCGATACCAAGCTGAACGAGTTGCCCCAGCTTTGGAACGTGCTCAAAGGTGAGATGAGCCTGGTCGGGCCGCGCCCGGAAGACCCCGAACTGGCCGCTGCCTGGCCGCCGGAAGTGCGCGCGCAGGTGCTTTCCGTCCGGCCGGGGATTACCAGCCCGGCCTCCGTGCTTTACCGCGACGAAGAAGAACTGCTGCTCACCGAAAGCCTGATGCAGACTTATCTGGGCGACATCCTGCCTTCAAAGCTGCGCCTTGACCAGTTGTACGTTCGCCGCCGCTCCCTGCTGCTCGATCTGGACGTGCTCTTCTGGACCTTCCTGGTGCTGATCCCCGGCTTCAAACGCCGCAAACCGCCCGAAGAGCTCCTGTTCTGGGGGCTGCTCTCGCGCCTGGGCGGGCGTTATCTCAACTGGTTTATCATTGACACGCTGACAACGCTGCTTGCTTTTACTCTGGCGGGCCTGTTTTGGCAGGCCTTCAATATGAATGCCGTCGTTTTTGTGGCGATCAATGCTGTCATCTTCAGCGTTGCCGGGGCGTTCAGCGGCGTGCAACGCATTGCCTGGCGCTATGCCGCCGCCGAAGATGCGCTCGATCTGATCCCGTGTACGTTTGTGGCCGGTTTGGTCGCGCTGGGGATCAATTACTTCCGGGCGTTTGTCCCCTTTGGGATGATCCTGCTGGCCTCCGCGCTGGCCTTCGTGGGCTACGTCTTTACGCGCTACCGTCAACGTATCGTGACCGGATTTCTGACCCGCTGGTTTCGCTCGCACGATGCGCGGCAGAACCTGCGCGAACGCGTTTTAATCATCGGCAGCGGCGAAACAGGACAATTCGCCGCATGGTCTTTTATGAATGGCAATAATGCGCGCGCCTTCCAGGTCGTCGGGTTTGTGGATGACGACATGTTCAAGCAGGATATACGCTTGCGAGGCGTCCGCGTGCTTGGCAAACGCAATGAGATTCCGGCCCTGGTGGAAAAGTATGACGTTGACGTGATTGTCTACGCCATCCATAACATACCCGAGGCTGCAAGCGAGGAAATCCTGGAAATTTGTCGAGGCGCGAGGGCGAGGCTGCTCATCTGGCCTGACGTGCTGGCTTTCATCCGGCACGGCGCAACTTCCCCGGAACACCCGCAACCGTTTTTTGAAAGTCTTTGGAAGAATGACAATCGTTATATCCGCCGCGAGCAGGTGCATTCCTGGCTCGATCACCTGGAAACCCAGCTTCACAACGGTGAGATTGGCGCACTGGAAGAACAAATTCGCGCGATCCGCGCACAGTTGCAGGAAAACAATTAGGGCTTTTCCGTTTTTAACAGGAAAGAACAAAAATCCTTCCACAGATGACGCAGATTTTAAATCTTGAAATCTGCGAAAATCGGCGACATCGTCGCCCGTAGGGTAATCTGCCTGCGCCGACCACACGCCGTCCTGGCGGACTTTGCCGGGGGTACGCGTGTGGATAAATCCCGCCAGAAACGGGAGAGCCACAATTAAAAAGGATAATCATCCATGCCTCAAGATTTTTGGTCAAATAAACGTGTACTGGTTACCGGCGCGGGTGGCTTTATCGGCAGCCACCTGGTCGAAACATTGCTACAGAAGGGGGCGCAAGTGCGCGCGCTCGTCCGTTACAACTCTCGCAATGATCCGGGGCTGGTGCGTTTTTTGCCTGCGGAGATCATGCCTGCGCTGGACCTGGTTGCCGGGGATATACGCGACCTTTCAACCGTACAAAAAGCCATGACCGGGATGAGCCATGTTTTTCATTTGGGGGCGTTGATCGCCATCCCGTATTCGTACCTGCACCCCGCCGAGGTCGTCGAAACCAACGTCATCGGAACGCTAAATGTGTTGCTGGCGGCCCAGGCAGCCGGCGTTGAACGTCTGGTGCATACTTCCACCAGCGAGGTCTACGGCACGGCGTTGCAGGTGCCCATCGACGAAAACCATCCGCTGCAAGCGCAATCGCCTTATTCCGCCAGCAAGATTGGCGCGGATAAACTGGCCGAAAGCTTTTTCTGCACATACAACCTGCCCGTCGTGACGTTGCGGCCCTTCAATACATTCGGGCCGCGCCAATCTGCGCGCGCAGTCATCCCGACCATGATCATGCAAGCTCTTACCCAGAGCGTCATCCGGCTGGGAAATTTGGACGCCACCCGCGATTTTACTTATGTGTTGGATACTGTGAATGGCTTCTTGAAAGTGGGACAGGCCAGCGGCGTGGAAGGCAAGACCATCAACCTGGGCACGGGCCAGGAAATCCGCGTTGGAGATTTGGCCCAGAAAATCATTTCCCTGGTTGGCGGAAAACCGGTCAGGATCCAGATCGATACGGGTCGTTTGCGCCCCGAAAAAAGCGAAGTCCGGCGCCTGGTTTCCAATAACCAGATGGCCAAGGAGTTGATTGCGTGGCAGCCCGAAGTCCCCTTCGAAGAGGGGCTGTGTAACACAATCAACTGGATCGAAGAACACATTTCGCTTTATTCACCCGATCGCTATGTTATTTAGAGGTAGCTTATGAAAGCAGTCATCCTTGCCGGGGGCAAAGGTAGCCGCCTTGCTCCGTATACCAAAGTCATCCCAAAACCGCTCATGCCGATAGGAGATATGCCGATCCTGGAGGTGCTGCTGCACCAGATCAAGCGCGCCGGGGTGGACGAAGTCATCCTTTCTGTGGGGCACATGGCCAGCCTGCTGCGGGCCTTCTTTCAGGAAGGCGAGACAATCGGAGCGCGTATCCGTTACAGTTACGAACAAACCCCACTGGGGACTGCCGGGCCGTTGGCCTTGATCGATGGGTTAGATGAGACCTTCCTGGTGATGAATGGCGACGTGCTGACCACGCTCGATTTTTGTGATTTGGTCGCGTTCCATAAGCGCTCCGGCGCGCTGGTGACCATTGCCATGTACAACCGCCAGGTCAAGGTTGACCTGGGCGTTTTGCAGCTCGATGGCGGGAACCAGGTCATAGGCTACATCGAAAAACCGACCTACGATTTCCAGGTCAGCATGGGCATTTATGTCTTCGAACCTGAAGCCTTAAAATACATCCCTGGGCATCAGTATTTTGATTTTCCCAACTTGATCTTGCGGCTGCTCAAAGAAGGGAAAGTTGTGATTGGATACCCCTTTGGCGGCTACTGGCAAGACCTGGGCCGCCCGGACGACTACGAACAAGCCATTCAGGATTTTGAAGATATGCGCGCTCAGTTTTTAGTCGGAGGACAATAATGGATTGGCGCATTCCCCTGGCAGACCTGGATTATGGCCCTGAAGAAGAGCAGGCCGTTCTAGGTGTGCTACGCAGTCGCTGGCTGACCATGGGCGCAGTCACGCAACACTTTGAGCAGGCATTTGCGGAATTCGTGGGCGCGCGTCATGCGATTGCCGTTTCGAATGCGACTGCCGGATTGCACCTGGCTTGCCTGACCCTGGACTTAAAACCGGACGATGAGGTCATTCTCCCTGCTTTGACTTTCGTCGCGACTGCCGCTGCCGTCCGTTATGTGGGAGCCATCCCGATCTTTGCGGATATCCAGAGTGAAACCGACCTGACGATTTCGCCCGCATCTATCGAGCAAAGGATCACCCCGCGCACCAAAGCGATTATCGTCATGCACTACGGCGGTTACGCATGCGACATGCCCGCGATTGAAAAAATTGCCCAAAAACACAACCTGGCGTTGATCGAAGATGCCGCCCATGCTCCCGGCGCGGCGCTTGACGGACGCAAGATGGGTGTCTGGGGCGACGCAGGCGTCTTTAGCTTTTTCTCGAACAAAAACCTATCCACTGGCGAAGGCGGGATGCTGGTCACGAACAATGATGCCCTGGCCGAAAAAGTTCGTTGCCTGCGATCCCATGCCATGACATCCCTGACCTGGGACCGGCACCGGGGCCATGCCTGGAGCTATGATGTGACCGATCTGGGTTATAATTACCGACCGAGCGAAATCATCTCGGCCCTGGGGTTGGTCCAGCTCCAAAAGCTCGAGAAAAACAACCAACGTCGTCGTGAGCTTACGGCTTGTTACCACCGCTTGTTGGAAGAAAAGTGTCCGGTGGTTACGTTGCCTTTTCGTTTGCATTGCGGCGTTTCGGCTTGTCATATCCTTCCCGTCCTGTTGCCGGAACAAGTCGAACGCGCTCGATTCATGGCAAGCATGAAATCCAACGGAATTCAAACCAGTATTCATTACCCCCCTGTTTCGGATTTTAGTTTCTATTGCGCATCAAGCTTCGGGCAGGGTGTTCTACCGCTGACCCGGCACGTTGCCAGCCGTGAAGTTACCCTGCCCATGTACCCAACGCTCACGCTTAAAGATGTTGAAATTGTGGTTGCGGCGGTTGGCAGGGCGCTGAATGAATCTTTAAAAGTATCCTGATGAAAAATAAGGTGAATGTATGGAAGCCAAACAATATTTAATGCTTTTACAACGCTGGGCCTGGCTCCTCATCATTGGGTTATTGTTGGGGGGCGCAAGCGCCTTTGTTTTCAGTACCTTACAGCAACCCGTCTATCAAGCCAGCACACGGGTGATGGTCATGCGCGCACCAGATTCAGGCACATCGGATTACACCACCCTGAGCGATCAGCAGCTTGCCCAAACCTATACCCAAACGATGCTGACGCGTCCCATTCTTCAGGCAGTCGGCCAAAAGTTGGGCGTGAACGTTTCAGTTGAACAGATAACCGCCCAAATTGTGCCGAATACGCAGCTTATCCAGATTTCTGTAGAAAATACCGACCCGAAACGGGCGGCGGACATTGCCAATACCCTGGTGGATGTCTTTATCGATCAGAATAATCAAATGCAGACCGCGCGGTTTTCGGATTCAGAAGAGAGTCTCCAGGCCCAAATCAAACAAATTGAAACCCAGATTTCTACATTTGAATCGCAAACCAGCGCTGCATCTCAGGAAGATATTAATAAAGCCAAGACACAGATGGATGCTCTTCAACAGCAAATTGTTGCGCTTAAAGGAGAGCTTGCCCAACTTGATCCACCAACCAAACCGGGTTATGCAGTCCCTACACCTTCCGTCGAGCTTCAAGCGCAGATCAACCAGAAGGAATTAAGCCTCAAGCAATTGCAGGGGATGTACGATCTTTACCAGCAGCTTTATAACAATCTGGTTGTCTTGGGAAACAACGGCAACCTGACAAATGACCAGAGCGGGTCGCAGCAGCTTCAATCCACCCTGGCCCTTTATCAGCAAATCCATGCCAATTTATTGAGCAGTTACGAAAATATCCGTCTCTCCCGGCTGCGCAGCACATCCAACATCTTCCCGGTAGAACCTGCTATTACTCCCACTGCGCCCATACGGCCCAAGCCGCTAACCAATACGGGGCTGGGAGCAATCGTCGGCCTCTTGCTTGCG
>JBARBA010000486.1:0-2606 GCA_049792555.1 Anaerolineales bacterium | reverse complement strand
TCCAAAGTTGCGCATCGCCTGAAACGCTAGAGGTCGTCGAGAAGTTTTCAAACTCGCGCAGGGGCCGCAGGAACACGGCCTCTGCAGAATAATATTTACGCGGGCGAAGAGTTGCCACACAGACTCTAAAGCCTGTTCTACCGGGTCTACCGCCTAAATCCGCCATACCTCCCGCCAAAGCCAAATCCAAACACAAGCGGGCCCGGATAGAAATAGCCGTACGGGTAGGCGTAGGGATACCCATAGGCGTACGGGTAACCGTAGTAGGGCGGCGGTGGTGGTGGATATGCTCCTGGGGCCGGGGCTCCAGGCGATGCATAGCGTTGCCTGCGCGTATAGGGAGCGCGAGAATCGTAGTCTGCCTGCGTCACGGGTTGAAACGCCATCTGGCTTTTCTCAGTAGAAATGGTGACGGGGTTTTCCAACCGGAAGGAAAGAACGGATTCAGGCTGAATGACCGTCGGTCTGCCGGATGTCGAGAAGGCTCCGATGATGCCTGCTGCTCCTCCGATGATCGCACCAACGCCAGCGCCGACACCGCCATCCGCAACGGCGCCAACGGCCGCTCCCACTCCCGTGGTGGTGCCAATGACGGCGGCGTCGCGTCCGGGCGATGTGCCCGCAGAGTTTTGGACCAACTGCGTTTGCAGGGACAAATGCTGGCCGTCAACCAGCGTCAACTCGGTTAGCTGCACTCCCAATTTGGAAGGGTTTTTACTGCCATGCCCCCCTTTTTGCGACATGGAAACCCGGCCGGTCTCTTCCTGCCCACGCCGCGCGACCACCCACCCACCAACGACGATCGGCTGATCCAAGGTCGCGCTGAAATCATCTCCTGGCAGATTGCGATCGGTGGAGAGCCATTCATTCGTACGCACTCGAATGACTGTGCCGGCGGGCAAGGTGAGCGCCTGCGGCGGCGGGCCTTGATTTGGCTGGGCCTGGCCTGGATCGTATTGTTGTTGCTGCGGCGGTTGCCCCTGAGAATCCTGCTGCTGGATTGTCGCCGTGGGATCCCCGGGCTGCTCCTGCTGCGCGCACGCGGCTGCGGAACCCAGGGAAAGCGCCAACCCTAACCCGCTGATTACTATAAAGTTAGAAAGAATGCGGTTCTTCCTGTCTGCTATCTTGCGCGACATATTCGCTCCTGGACTTGGCTGAGGCGGTTCCCCGATAGGCGCCACTCAAACCCAATAGGATTACATGGAACCCTGATACCACATTAGATGGTCAAAACTCCGCCCGGAGTTGTCCATTCTTGAATGCCGTTACGAAGGTGATAACGGCGGCTTTTCCAGGACCTCCGTTGTCGGTTGATAACCGCTTGAACTCTTTGCCAGCCAGCTGCTCAACAGCGTCGCAACGGCAGCGCACAGCGCAGGGATGATTCCAGCAAGGAATATTTCGCGCGGGCCCCAATCCCGAGCCAGCATCATTCCTCCCAGCATGGGCCCGACAATCGATCCGACGCGGCCGACTCCCAGAGCCCAGCCCACGCCTGTGGCGCGAATCGCCGTCGGGTAGACGGTCGCCGCCAGCGCGTTGAGGCCGCCCTGTGCGGCCTGCACGATGAAGCCCAGGACGAACGTAATTGCCATGGTCACGGGAAACGCGGTGGTGAAAGCCAGAGCAGCGATGAGCAGGGTGGACAACACGAACTCGGAAACCAACACCGTCAGCGCGCCGAGCCAGTTCATCAGGTAGCCTTGGACGAAGGATCCGAGAATGCCACCAATGCTGAACAAAGAGATCGCCGTGATTCCCGCCGAAATCGGCAGACCCGCCTGCCGCAGGAGCGCTGGCAGCCAGCTCACCACAAAATACAAAATCAGCAAGTTCATGAAATAGGGGACCCACAAGAGGAGCGTAAAGGTCGCGCGGCCGTCGGTGAACAGGTACTTTGCGGGCATGCCTTTCCGCAACGCCTGATCCGAAGTAGATAATGGCGACAGCGGCGTGTCGCGCAGCTCCGGTGAGATTCGGGCCATGATATTTCCGATTTTCCGCCGGTCGGCGCCAGACACTTCCAAAAAACGCACCGATTCAGGAAGCGCTTTGATCAAAAACAGCGCCAAAGTGAACGGCAATATTCCTCCTGCGTAGAAAACCGATTGCCAGCCCCACCGGGGAAGCATCACCGAGCTTACGAGTCCACCGAGCAGAGCGCCGGTGGGCATCCCGCAGAAAAGGATGGTCACGACGACTGCTATGAGGCGTTTGGGCGCGTATTCGGACATCAGCGCCACAACATTGGACATCGCCCCGCCGAGTCCCAGGCCGGTCAGGAATCGGAAAAGGACGACCTCATTGAAAGATGTGGCGCGTCCTGTGAGCACGGCGAATGTGCCGAATATAAGGGTGCAAACCACGATCGGCCATTTCCGGCCCCAGCGGTCGGCCATCGGTCCCACCGAAAGCGAGGAGATCATCAAGCCCAGCAACGCCGCTGTGAGGATGGGGCCGAATGTTTTTACGGGGACGTGCAGAGTATCTGCCATGGATGGCGCGAGGAAGCCGATGCTTTGCGTATCGAAACCGTCGAGGACGATCACCGTGCCGCAAAGCACCATGGTGGTGATCTGGAAGATGCTCAGAGGGCGCTGGTC